>JANPIT010000865.1:0-6915 GCA_031425115.1 Opitutaceae bacterium
GCGGTGCACATTGAAACGCATCGCGACACGTCGACCGAGACGCCCGAGAAGTTCGAGGAGATCGCGCGGCTTTACCAGCGGGCCACCGGCGAATTAATGCCCGTCACGTGGGATCACTCTCACTTTGCTGTCTCAAAACACATGCTGCCGCCGGACTACTCCGCGAGGCTGCTCGTATGGCCGAAGCTGATTCAGTGTTCCCAGATGTTTCACCTGCGACCTTTCAATAGTCAGCATTGCCAGGTGCCGGTGACGAACGGCCGAGGAGCACTGACCCCTGAGTTCCGCGACTACGCCCAGTTTGTGGAGGACCTTTTCGCCTGTTGGCTGGCAGGCCCGCGACCCGGCGGTGCACTGTGGGTCTGCCCGGAACTCGGCATGAGCCACGGCTACCACGTAAGCATCGATCCGCACGCATGGCCCGATACGGTGCGCGCGCGGACGGAGCTCCTTGCCGCATGGCAGCGGGCGTTGCGGCGAGCCTCCTAAACTGCCGGGACGACGCCGCTGCGAGGGAATGCGCTTGACCCACCTTTCAAGGCTTTCATTCACTTTTGCTGAAATTTTCATCAGCCCTCGTCACCCCACATGCTGATCACTGAGATCGCCCGGAAAGCTCGGGTCTCCCCTGCCACGGTTTCGCGCGCGATTAACCAGCCGCAAATTGTCGCGCCGGATAGCTTGGCGCGGATTCGCGCCGTGATGGAGCAGCATAACTATGTGCCGGCTCCGCTTAACCGTCGGCGCGGGCCCAAGCCGCGGCAGGCCGAGCAGCGCCGCATCGGCGTCTGGTTCGTGGGAGCGCGCGCGAAGAACCCAAGCCTGAGTTGGTTTCAAGACCAACTGCTGCAGGCGCAATCCACCGACACCCGCTACCGGGTCGATTTGCGCGTCCTGTTTTCGAACACACCCGACGAATTACCCGCAGCGCTCGCTACGGAAAAATTGGACGGCCTGATCATTCAAGGAATGGAACCCGCCCCCGCCTGTTTGGCCAAGCTGCGGGAGCTGCCGCATGTGTGGTTCATGACCCGTCGATCGCTCGATTACCCGGGCGACTATGTCGAACCGAACAACGAAGAGAACGGGCGGCTCGCAGCCAACTACCTGCTGGAAAAAGGCCACAAAGTGGTGGCGGTGATTAGCACCGACCCTGATTATAGCGCGGTAGCGCGAAGGGTAAAAGCGTTCCACGAGCGGGCGGCCGAGATCGGATTGAAGGTGCACTCGATCCTCGGAAAATCGAATCCCGGGGTCAGCTATCTCGAGATCGCACCGCTTCATGGCGAGAGTGACACGCTGGTGCGCCAACTCCTCGCGACCACACCACGCGCGACAGGGCTATATATACCCGTCGATCACTTCTGCGGATCGTTTTTCCGGGCGCTCCGTGAAGCGGGCAAGAAACCCGGCCGCGACTTCGAGGCGGTCTTAGGCAACTACAACCCGGTTATTTATCATAACCTCGATTACCTGCCGGCAACCATCGATATCAACCTGTCGACGCTCGTGCGGAAGGTCGTCGACCATTTGTTCTGGCGGATTGAAAACCGCGGCATCCCCGCCCGGGTGGGCGTGACGGTTTCGCCAACTCTCATTGCCGCCAACGCCAACGGGGCGGGCACCGCCACCTCGTTATAATCTATTTCCTGATCAGTCACCTTGTTTGAAACCATAGCCATATGAAACCTACCCCACCGAACCTGCTCCATCGCGCGCGGGCGCTGACCTGTCTGGGTCTCGCCGCGACGCTGGCCGTGCCTACCGGCTACGGACAATCGACCGACGCCGCCGCGCTCCGGCGCCTTCAAGATGAGAACGCCGCGCTGCGCAAGCAGCTCGCCGATCTCGGCGTGAGGCCCACGCCTCCGCCCGAGGCTCCGGCCACTCCGGGCGTCGCGCCCGCGGCACGCACTCCGACGACAACTACGGCGGCGCCGCGCAGCCTCGCAACCGATGAAGGCGTGCAAAGACTCTCGCCCTTCGAGGTGAAGTCCGAGCGCGATTACGGCTACCTCCGGACCAATTCCGCCACCGCCACGCGCATCGGCACGGACATCCAATCCGTTCCGCTCAACATCTCGGTGCTGTCGGAGGATTTCCTCAAGGATACCAACATGAAGGATATCCAGGACGTCCTCCGCTACGAGGGCTCGTCCGCGGGCGATGGCCGTATGGGCATCATTCAGCCGGCTACCGGGTTTACCCCGGCCGGCAACATGACCCTGCGCGGTTTCCCGATCAATTCGCGCCTCCGCAATGGCATCCTCCGCTACAACGCCTACAATCTTGATAACGTCGACCGCGTGGAGCTCATCAAGGGTCCCGCTGCCGTGTTCTTCGGCAATGCGTTTCCTGGCGGCGTAATCAACTACGTCACCAAGCAGCCATCGTTCAGCAAGATTCCGACTTCGCTCGAATATTCCTACAGTGCATACGACAACCGCATGGGCGGCGAACGCGTCACGATCGACAACAACACCGTCTTCTCCGACAAAGCGGCCCTCCGCATTGTCGGTGGCTGGGATCACGGAATTGGCAACGCCCGCTTCGAATTCCAAGACGGCTATTCCGTCAATGCCGGCCTTGCCATCAATCCGCTCAAGAGCGGCCGCCTCCGCATTGCCCTCGAAGGCGAAGTGCTGAAACGCCTACGCAATCAGGACGACGATTCATGGCGCTATCCCGACAAGTGGTTCGCCGACTACAAGGCTCCTCCGGCCAACCTCATCGCCGCGGCCGGTCTGGCAGGAAATGCCAATCCCGTCGCCGCCTACCAGGCCCGCATCGTGAACAACATCGGCGCCTGGATCGCCGACGTGCGCACGGCCGCCAACGATCCCTACATCGCCCTATGGACGCAGCCCTTGGAACATGGCGCCTACTACACCGATCGCGCCGGCAACCGCGTGCACGACGAAAAATTCAATTACTACGGCAAGGGCACCTTCACGAAAGATGAGAACTCGACGTTTTCCGTCGTCACGGATTTTGCCGCGACCGACTGGCTCGACATCCGCCACTCGTTCACCGGCGTGCAATCCCGTTTCGATCGCGTGTTCTCCGCCGCCGCACCCTACGCAGATGGCATCCGCTTCAACACGAGCGGTGTCGCCACGCAGGGCTACGACATTGATGCCAAATACCACCAGCTCGACACGGTATGGAAGTCAAAATTTGCCGGGCTCGACAACAAGTTCCTGCTCGGTGGCTTTCACGGTGTAACATACAATTCGTTCTTTGGTTCAAATAACCACGCGAATATTTTCCCAAACTATGGCTACCTCCCCGGCGCCTACGACAAACCGGACGAGGGCTACGTCTCGCCCATCCCCGCGGCGTTCCGCCAACCCGTCTTGGGCTGGGGCCCCGCGCAGCAATTTATCCGAGACCGCTCTGGCCGCATCATCACTCCTCAGCAGATTTTCTCCGAGTATGATCCGGGCGTCCATACGGCTCCCGATATCCGTCGTATCACCGAAGCGTCGCGCGGCCTGGTCGACCACAGCCGCCCGACTCGCAAAGAATGGTATGCGAACTGGCAGGGCCGCATGTTGCAGAACCGCCTGACGACCTTCGTCGGTTACCGTCAGGAGAAGACCACCACGGTCGGCCAGCTGGTCGCAGCTAACGGGCCGTGGTTTGTCGCCCCTGATTTCGCGCTGCAGACGATTCCCCAAGCCGACTGGGTCACTTACGGCCTCAGCGCGATCTTTTCCCGGCCGCGAACCACGAAGGGCAGCTCGAAGATGTTCGGCGCTTCGTTCGAAGTGCTTAAAAACGTCAATGTCTACGCCAGCTATTCGCAGACGTTTCTTCCCAGCGGCGTGACGTATCTGGGTGGCGACTACGATCCGAACCTTGTGACGACTCGCGCGACGCTGCTTGGACTCAATCCCACCACGGAACTCGCCCGGCTCACTGCCCAAGGTGGTCTGACCGAAGTTAAGAACGAAACGGGTAAGAACGCGGAATTCGGCGTGAAAGTCTCCATGAACGACAACAAGATTGTCGGCACGATGTCGGTCTACCGCGTCACCCGCGAGAACCGGGTCGTGGATGACCGGCAGCGTCAAGTCGACGAGCCGCTCAACTACCTGCTGCCGAACCGGGGTGGTCCGGAAAACCGTATCGTGCGCTGGTATACGGCTTCCGCCACGCAAGAGAACGAGGGTATTGAAGGTGAACTCACTTGGTCACCCATCCGCAACTATCAAGCTCGATTCTCGGGCGGCTGGATGTGGAGTTCAAAAACGTTGTCGGACCCCAGTCTCGATCTCGTGCCAGGTGCACCTATTGGGACAGTCATTTCCCGCAATATCATCTTCGGGAACCGTCTGGCCTATGCCCCGGAGTTTCGGTTCAACGTGTTCAACAAATACACGTTCACCAACAATCTCGTCGGTGACTTCGGCCGCGGCGTGAGCCTCGGCTTGGGCGCCCGCTACTCCAGCGAGATTATCATCAGCAACGACCAGAACTTCAACGCGAAGCGCGGCGGCATCACCGCCGGCAACTACACCGTGTTCCAGGGTCTGGTCAGCTACCCGATTGAAGTATTCGGATACCGGATGCACAGCAGCCTCCATATCGACAACATGTTCGACCGGGAATACTCCGAGGGCAATTTCGCCCTGGCCGCGCCCCGATCCTACATGCTGACGGTTGGCATGAAATTCTAAACAATCAGATATAGTAATTCCGCAAAAGCGGGAGCCGTTAAGGCTCCCGCTTTTTTATTGCGGCCGGTGGTCGTTGATGAGCGCCATCTCGGGCCGCGATGGTAGATGATTATAAGCTAACCAAAGTTCGTCAGTTCGTGAGGTGGGCGAAAAAAGTTTCAGAGGAGAGGCGGCCACGGCGACGTAGCGCTTACGACGGAGCCGCGTGCGTCCGGGCAATGGAGTGCCGAACACCCCCTTGTTGGGCGCGGCGGTTTCCGCGATACTGGCGGCGTGTTCCTGCGGCGGAAAAACAAAAAAGCGCGCGGCGTCGGTTACAGCTACTGGCACCTGTGCGAGACGGTGCGCACGGCACGGGGGCCGCGCCAACGGGTCGTCGCGTCGCTGGGCAAGCTGGACGCAGCGGAAGTCGCGGGACTGCGCGGCGGATGGGAGGATCTGACCGCGCTGCTCCGCGGCGAAGCGCCGGAGCGCGCGCCTGCCGCGCGGACCGCCGAGTTGCCCAGGCTGGAGTCGGCCCAGCTGTCCGGAGCGGCGACTCCGCCCGCGCCGAGGCCAGAGTCGACGCCGGCCGTGCAGTGGGAACGCGCGATTTCGGCCGGAGCTACCTCGGGCTCGCACTCTGGCACCGGCTCAAGCTCGACGAGTTGCTCGCGGGGCTGCTGCCCCCGGGCGCGAGTCGGTCGCTTGGTCGCACGTGGAGGCGCTGTTCACCGTCGCGCGTTTCTGCGCGCAACGCTCGGAACTGGGCGTGGCCGAGCATTGGTATGACACCACGGCGCTCGACGATCTGCTCGGCGTCGACACGGGCTGGCTCTTCATCGGCCACCCAGAGGCCGGCGATCGTTCCGCGATCATCTACTCGGTCATCGGCTCGTGTCGCCGACATGGGATCGATCCGCTGATTTACCTGCGCGACGTCCTCACGCGCCTGCCCTCGATGACCAACCACGATGACGTGACACCTTTGCTGCCGTCGAACTGGGCCGCCACCGCCTCGGCCGCCAAAAAATAGATCCACAACGTTACGTTGTTGATCCTCCACCCGGTTCGCATCGGCAAGAAAAACTAGCTCTTCATCGGCCACCCCGACGCCGGCCAAAGATCGGCCATCCTCTATTCGTTGATCGTCTCGAATCAGCGGCACGGCAAAGAGCCACTCGCCTATTTGTGCGATCTGCTCACACGGCATCCCCACATGAACAGCCGCGATGACTTAACGCCGCTACTGCTACGCAACTAGACGCCGCCAACTAACGTGGCGGTCGTGTCAGCTGCCGTCGTCGCATAGCCTCTGCTCAGAATGGTCACCATTATGGGAAAACCATCTCTCGTAGTGGCTGTCCATTATGAGGAGAGCCACGATCGTGCGCCAAGCGCCGCCTGGTGGATCCAGGCCGGTCGCTTACCCACCGGCTCGACCCCCAGGAAGATCTTCAACGCCGACGGAAACGTCAGCATGGCCTACGCGTGCAGCGCTCGCACCAGTTCAGCCACCGCCGCGGCGCTGCTGCCCCGCACAATCATTCCGCCGGGCAACACCACCTCCAGCGCGGCTTCACCGGGGAACTCGACGTGAGCGATACTTCCCGAAAGCGCACCGAATGGCTCTCCATGATGAGGAGAGCCACGATCGTGCGCCAAGCGCCGTCCGGTGGATCCCGGCCGGTCGCTTACGAGCGCCGGCAAATTACGCCGCCTTGCTAATATTAGCACCTCGCCGCGAGGGTGAGATAAAAAAACCCAGCCCTTCTTCCGAAGGACTGGGTTATAAACTTGGCAACAACCTACTCTCGCGGGACCTATCGTCCTACTACCATTGGCTGCTCAGGGCTTAACGGCCGTGTTCGGGATGGGAACGGGTGGGACCCCTGGCATATAGTCACCAAGAAGTGAAACTCGAGTACTAGACCCAAGTAAGGCTACAAAAATTTAGAGTGTCGAAAGTGTAAGTAGGTAAAATAAACGCCTAGAACATCAGTGATGTCTACATAAACCGAAAAGGTCATTAGTACCAGTAAACTCAATGGGTTACCCCAATTACATATCTGGCCTATCAACCGGGTGGTCTACCCGGACCTTTTACCCCTTTCGGGGATTGTGATCTTATCTTGGGATGGGCTTGGCGCTTAGATGCTTTCAGCGCTTATCCCTTCCGAACATAGCTACCCGGCGCTGCCACTGACGTGACAACCGGAACACCAGAGGTTCGTCATTCTCGGTCCTCTCGTAC
>JANPIT010000866.1:0-16465 GCA_031425115.1 Opitutaceae bacterium
TTGGATCGGGCGTCGCGCCGATCGGCGGCTGAACTTCGGATGCAACCGAATCCATTCGAGGAAGGCTGATGGCCGCGCGCACCCTGCGAGGAATAATCCGTCTCGGTATCGCTCCGAAGCCTGGCGAACCGCGCGAACATAGTCCGGCGAATAACACACACCATGCGTGTTTCGCAGCTCCTCAGCCAACAATCTAGGGGGCAGGTATCGTTCGGGCTTATGAGCGGTCATTGTCCCAACAAAACGCGCGCGAGCTTCTTCTTTTCGGTCATCGCAAACCGCTTCGCCATTTCCGATTTTTCGTCTGCTGCTGCTACCGCGGCAAGGGCAGCGGCGAGCTTCGTTCCGGGCAGCCAGGCCAGAAGCAGCGAAACGTCGTTTGCGTTTGTGCTCACGATTCCGTCCGTAGAACCAGCGAGGATACCGATCCGGTGTTTGCAGTGCTGCCCGTTCTCGCCGGCGGGGCACGTGCACGTCGCTATGACTTCGGCGCCGTGTCGCCGGAACGTTACAAGATACGGCGACTCGGCTGAGCCTTGGAACTCGAATGCAATCTCGTCCATGGGGTGACGCGCGCAGTGAATCGGTCCTCTTCTGCGCTAGCAAGCGGCACGCTTAGGGGTGTGCCAGAATTTGAAGCGATGGACGAAGCAGATGCCATGAAGGGCGGTTCCGCCTGCACCGCGGAAAGTGTCTGGCTTTTTTTTGGCCGCTTCGAGTCAGTCAACCGCGCTGGTGAAGGATACCGGGTCTGACAGTGTGTGATATCCGTGTGAAGATGCTTTTGGCGTTCTGTTTTACCCATGAGGGTTGAAACCCCGTGGGGGCACCAATTTTGCGGCGGCGGTCGAAAGGGCGGGGCGCATGCAAAGGCCGGCGGAGCAGTCGATTACTTCACAAGAGTTTATCCCGCGTGTTACTCGTTCGCCGGATTCTGGTGTAACACCGTTGCGTCGCCTCGGTTCTCGATTGAATTCCCTCCCGTGAGGATCGTCATCGTCGAAGATCATGTCATGTTTCGGGAAGTGCTGCGCAAAGTCTGCGTGGATGATCTGCGGCACGAAGTCGCGGGTGAGGCAGGAGATGGGGCTGCGGCCGTGCAACTCGTGACGGCCACTTCGCCGGATCTCGTGCTACTCGATCTTCACTTGCCCAACTTGGATGGCTTCGAAGTGGCGGAGGCGATTCGCGCGAAATCCCGCGCTTTGCGAATTCTAGTGCTCTCTTCGCATTGCGATGAATATACCGTGTTTCGCGCCGAGCAGGCGCGGGTGCAGGGGTTTGTAGACAAAAACACGAACACGGTCGCGACGCTGAAGGCGGCGATCACTGCGGTGACTAACGGGCAAGTCTGGTTTTCGGAGGCATTCCTGCGCGCTAAAGCGGCGCGGCACCGCGATCCCCGCTCTTTCGATAAATTGCTAACCCGCCGGGAGCGTGCGGTGCTCTCGCTCGTTGGCGAACCGCTGACCGATATCGAGATGGCTGAGCGGCTCGATATCTCGATCGAAACCGTCGCGAAACATCGCTTCAACGTGCTGCGCAAGCTCGGCCTCGGCACGACTGCGGAAATGACCCGCTATGCGCGTGCCCACGGTTTCACGCTGAGAGCGCCGAGCGACGGTGGCGCATTGCTGCCTTGAGCGTCTGGATTTCCTGGGAAAGCCGGGCAAGGGTTGCGCCACAGGCCGCGCGATCTTTCGCGCGCGCGGCCGCTTCCAATTGGATTGCGGCCAGTGAGAGCGGTGTGCTGCCGACCATGCGTGCCTGACTGAGCAGGAAATGCGCGGTGGCGGCAACGGCCGCAAAGTCTTCGCGCGGGAATAGTGCGGAGAGCTGACGCTCGGCCTCCTCAAGGGCGATGTTGAATCGGTTGACCTGCGCGTCGAGACCAGCGGGCGAGCCGTCGGAAAGATAGGCCAACAGAGTCAGATCCAATTCCTCCGGTGCCGCGGTCTGGCTCGCAGGCTGGGCTTGCACCGTGGCTCCCGTAAGAAGGCGGCGACTTTCCGTGAGCAATGCTTTGCGCAGCTTTTCCGGGGTGAGCGGTTTGCCGACGAAGGCATCCATGCCGGCCTCCAAGCAAAGCGTGCGATCTTCAGCGGTGCAATATGCGGTCACGGCCAGCAGCACCGCGTGGGTGCTTCCGCTTTCCATTGCTCGCATCCGACGGGCGACCTCCGTGCCGTCGAGATCGGGCAGGTTGCGATCGAGCAGCACGACGTTGAACCGCTTGGCCGCGAAGAGCCGTAATGCTTCTTCGCCATTGTGCGCGCGTTCGCACGCGAGTCCGAGCCGGGCGAGGACGGCCTCTGCCGCCCACGCGTTGTAGTCGGCATCCTCGACGAGCAGAACCGCGGAGTTGGGTAGCGAGCCTGCCGGCACGGGCGCCGTCCCGGTCGCCACGATCAGCGGCAGTCGGAGAAAAAAGCGCGCGCCGCGGCCCGGTTCGCTCTGCACGCCGACCGAACCTCCCATGAGGTCGGCCATCAAGCGGCACGAGGCGAGACCGAGACCAGTGCCCGGAATCGGCTCGGCGCCATGGGCGCGTTTAATCCGGGTGAATTTGGTAAAGAGACTGGCCTGCTCGGCGGCGCTCAGGCCAGGGCCCTGGTCCGACACCGCGAACTCGATCTCGCCGGGGGCATCGGCCGGCTCCGTAGCCAAAATCTGGATATGGCCGCCGGCGTATTTGAGGGCGTTGGAAACGAAGTTGACGAGGATCTGCTGGATGCGACCGGCATCGCCGACAATCTGCGGCGGGAGCTGGGTGGCGGTCACCACGGTGAGCGAGGCACCGCAGCTGGCGGTGTCCGCCTTGAGCGTCGCCACGATCGAGCGGAGCAACTCCGGCGGCGCAAAGGGACCCGGGCGCACCTCGATTTTACCGGCCTCGATCGAGGCAAAATCCAGCACGTCGTCCACCAACGTCGAGAGATAGGTCGTGCATTCGCGGAGGGTGGCGACGACCTGGCGCTGCGAGGCGTCGAGCTTGGAATCTTCCAGAGCGAGCGCGAGACCGACGATGCCGTTGAGCGGGTTGCGGATGTCGTGGCTCATGTTCGCCACGAATTGGGTTTTGGCAGCATTGGCCTGGACTAATTCCTCAGTGCGCTCGCGCACTTTCAACTCGAGCTGGGCATTGCGGAGCCGCAGCGAGCGAATGCGAAGTCGATAAAAACCGTAGCCGATTGGAACGAGCGCGAGCACAAAACCAATCAACGCGAGCGGTGTGCGCCACCAGGGGGGAAGAATCTCGAAGGGCAGCACCACCTCGGGACTGGTGGCACCGGTCTCGGCGACCACGCGCACGCGGAGCGCGTAGCGACCATCTCGCGTCGCAGGTAGCTCGCGGCGTCCGGCCATTGCCTGCACCCAATCCGAATCGATGCCGTCGATGCGGGACTCGATGCGTAACGGAAATCGCATTACGTCCGGTGCGGAAAACTCGAAAACGATCGTCTGCACCGAGTGGGGCAGCGGCGTCGCCACTGCAGCAACTCGTCCGCCCACTTGGAGGCGGGCGGCCATGTGCACCAGGGGTGCGGTTGGGACCGGTGCGACAGGTCCATCGGTGATGACGTTACGCACCAGGCCGTCACTGCCGCCAATCCAGAGGGCGGTCGAACCATCCCGGAGTTTTTCGGCCAGGACACTGCGGGGAGTGCCGACGTCCGAGAGGCCTTCGATCGCGTGCGGCTGCCACCGGGCGCCCCGATCAGTGAGGGTGATTTGCGCCGCGACGGCGCGGTGGGACTCGTCGCTTCCGTGCACGACCCAGAGCGTGCCATCCCGGCCGAACGCTGAAGCGATCGTTCCAATCGGGCGGGCCGGAAATTGCTCGATCGGAACAAAGGAGCCGGCGCCGGCCCGGCGTATCCAGCCACCTGATTCACTGACGACGACGAGGCCGCCGTCACCGATCGCGGCCACGCGCGTGGCGCCGCTGAGCGAAGGCAGCCCAAGGTGGGCGGGAGGAAGACCTGGCGTGGCCGGCGCATCGCTCAAAGTCGCGACGAACAACCCGCGGGCACGCGTGCCCATCCAAAGCGTGTTGTCGTGGGCTTCGACAATCGAAGTCGCGGCAACCGGCAGACCCGCTACGACAACCTTGGGCGCGCGGCCCGGCGAAAACGCCAGGACGTCTCGCCGCCGATCGCCATAGACCGTTCCGGGCGCGCGGTAGGATCGACCGAGCGTCAGCACATCGGCTTCGGTTTCGAAGACCCGCGCGACTTTTCCTCCGCTAGACCGAGAGAGACCCCGATATCCCGCCATAAGAAGGCCGTCTTCCATGACCGAAAGATCCCGGGTGAAGAGGGGTGTGGAAGGGAGTGGTTCAAACTGCCGACTGAGAGGCGAAAGCCGCATGACCCCGTCACTCGTTGCAATCGTCAATTGATCCTCGAAGCGAACGATGGCGTTGATCGGCTGGGTTGGGAGGCCGGCCTTCTGATCGAAAAACGTGGAGGCGGAATTCAGCGCGATGCGATAAATCGCAGCAGTGGACGATGACCAAAGCGCACCGTGACGGTCCACCAGGATCGGTTGCACATGGCGCGCATTGATACCCTCCGATTCGCTATAAGCGGCGATTTTTTGAAAACTATGCGACCACACGGTAAGCCCGTCGTTGACGGAACCGGTCGCGATGTGGCCATTAGGTAACAGAACGGCCATGCTAACCGGATGGGCGCGCAGGTAGGTGCTGGCCGGGCAATCGACGCCGACCACCTGGCCGCCGCGGCGGAGCAGGATTCCATCGTGCATCACCAAGGTCCAATCCTCGCCCTGAGGAATGATCAGCATGATCGAACTCGCGCTTAAACTTGCGACGGACTCGATGAGCGTCGGTCCGTTTGGATCCAGCCGATAAAGGCCAGTCGGCGGATGCTGGAAGTAAATGGTGCCGTCTATCCTGAAGCCGCGAAGATGACGCGATTCGGGCATTTCCCACGTTTGAAACGCGGCGCCATCCCAGCGGAAGATCCGCTCATCGGAAAAGAATACTGCCCCCTCATCCGTGCTGAAGACATGCCAGATTTCCCCCACGGTGGAGAGGCCGCCGGGCAGCTTGGGCACAAGGGAGTGAAATGACCACTCCGTGCCGTCGCGTTGAAACCAGCCGAGTTCCCCAATTCCGCCCGCCCATAGTCGGCCATCCTTACCCAGGTCCAGGGCGCGCAGGCCGTAACCGTTACCGAGCGGAAAACTGCGCCAGCGAGTCCCGTCGAAGCTGACGAGCGAGTTGGTGCCGAAGTAAAGCACCCCGTCCCGATCTTGAAAACCGGTCCACGCCGTCACGTTGGCACCTACATCGATAGTGGAGTAGCTCTTGATGAGCGAATAGCCGGGAGAGGCAGCGACGGAGAAAGTGCAAAGCCACGCCGCGAGCAGGCAGACGCGCGCTAGGTGAAAAACTCCGATGGCGGGACCGGGACTCAACGTGTCGAAGTGAGGGCCGCGGGCGGTCGAATGGCGAACTTCAATTCAAAAAACTACCGGAATCCCGGTAGTTTGCGCGATGGTGTTCTGAACGGGGGGGCGCTGCATGAGCGCGCATGAAAAAACTAGCTCGATTTCTCCTCGGGGTGATTTCCACCCTTCTCCTCTCCGCGGGACTTTCCCGCGCCGCCAGCAAAGTAGAGCCGCTCAGTTTGGACCAGACCTCCTCCAAACGCACCGTGGCGCCCACGCCCGATTGCGGCACGCCGTGTCACCTGTTGGACGAGCAAACTTGACCCACCGCTCCCATGGTCAGCCTCGCTGCGCTCCGCTACCGCAACATCCTCGCGGCCGAAGGTGGCCCGGTCGCTTCCGTTGAGACGGGACCGTTCCCCATTCGTGGTAAGCAGATGTTTCTCGCCAATGCACGTCTGTCGCCCGGGCTCAGTCGGCGCGCCGGGCCGCTCGTATTGTTTAGTGATGCCGACGGCACCGGGACGGACCCCGTGGCGTTGGTCGCCCGCCATAAGGCGATCTCGGAAGCGCTGGAACGATGGGCGTTCCACATCACGGCGCGCTCTGAACGAGCCGAAGAGTTCGGCTTCGGCGCCGACCCGTCTTCGACCGGAATGGCGGCATTTCCGGGACTGAGGCGCCGGTCAGTTCGCCGGTCGGCGGTGCTGGAGGCGGTTGAGCGCTACTCGTTGATGTCATGGTGGGAGGGCAGAGCCTCGGCGCGGCGTTTCGAGACGGACTGGCCCGGGGTTTCAGCGGTGGCAATTGATGGTCCGTTTGGCGGTATGACAGTTATAGCGTATGCGCCGACCGAGTGGGGCGGCTGGGTTTACGGGCACGCAGCCGAGGAATCGTTCGGTGCCGCCTGTGAGCGCGCCGTCATGGAGTTGGCGCGACACGAGTGGGTGCTGCGAGCCCGCTGGCTCGCGACGTTTGCCGGTGAGACGGTGGTGCCGACGAATATTTTTGAGCGGCGCTGTCTGTTCTTCGCCAGTGCCGAGGGGCACGCGCTGTTTCAGGAACGTCTTTCGCGGACGCACGCGGGTGCGACACCGGCGGCTGATGTCATCTGCGATGCGGAAATTCCAGGCCCCTGGTCCGATTACGCGACGGTCTGGCGCTTCGCCCTGCGCCCGCCATCCGACGCCTATCTCCGCGAGGAGCGCTATTTCTTCCTCTGATGGGCCGCGCACATCCGCTGCTCGCGCGGGGCCGATGGGAACGCTGACGCGATGAATATCCTCCACCTCGAAGACAACGAAAACGACGCCCAACTCGTGCGCGCGCTGGTGGGCGTCGCGTGGCCGCACTGCGCGATCTCCTGCGTCGACACGCGAGAAAGGTTCGCAGGCGAATTGGCGCGAGGAGGCATTGATCTGATCCTGTCAGACTTCGCGTTGCCCGCGTTAAATGGGATGGATGCACTGCGTATGGCGAAGGAGAAAATGCCGGAGACGCCGTTCATTTTTCTCTCGGGCACGATTGGCGAGGATCGTGCGATCGAGGCGGTGCAGGCAGGTGCAGACGATTATGTGCTGAAGGATCGGATGAAACGGCTGGTTACCGCCATCACCCGGGCGCTGCGTGAGAGCGACGAGCGCAAAAAGCGCCGGCAAGCGGAGAGCCGAATCCGGGAACTCGCCGACTTTCTCAACCAAGCCCGCGAGGCCGTGATCGTTACCTCGCTCGACGGCCGAATCACGTTTTGGAACCACGGTGCGGAGCGGCTGGCAGGCTGGACCGCCCCCGAGGCGGTCGACAAATCGTGCGATCAATTGTTCGGCGCGGCGACCGCGGCGCAACTTGCCCGGGCGTATGGCGAAGCCTCGGTGAAGGGCGAGTGGGTCGGTGAACTCGAGATCACGGACCGCGCGAAAGAAGTGCGCCTGATCGAGCTGCGGATTTCGTTGATTCGCGACGAAGCGGGCTGCCCGCGGGCGCGACTGGCGCTGGGCACGGACATTACGGCCCGCCGGCGGGCCGAGTTGCGCGTGCGCGATCAGGCGGAAATGCTCAATCAAGCGCGCGAGGCGATCTTCATCACCGACCTGAGCAACCGCGTCATCTACTGGAACGCCGGGGCGGAGCGGCTCTTCGGCTGGCCCGCGGCGGAAGCGATGGGTCGCACCGCCGAGCAGATCTTTGATGCCACCGTCGCCGGCGTGATCGAGGCGGCCCGGGTTGAAACGCTGGCGAAAGGTGAATGGTCCGGGGAGATCCGCATGCACAGTCGCACCCGCACACCCTTGATCGTGGAGTCGCGGCAGTCACTCATTCGCGATGAGACGGGCCGGCCCCGTGCGCGGCTCTGTATCAACAGCGACATTACCGGCCGCAAGCAGCTCGAGGAACAGTTCCTGCGAGCGCAGCGCATGGAGAATATCGGCCTGCTCGCCGCCGGAATCGCGCATGACCTGAACAACATGCTGGCGCCCATTCTGCTGGCGGCGCCCATGCTCCGCGATCACGTGACTGACCCAGGTGCGCTCGGGCTGCTCGGCACCCTCGAGCGCAGCGCGGAACGGGGCGCCAACCTCGTGCGGCAGATCCTCGCCTTCGCGCATGGCGCCACGGGAGAACAGCGGCTGCTGCAGGTAAAACATCTGTTGCGCGACATGTCCGCAGTGATGGCGGGCACGTTTCCGAAATCGATCCGGCTCGAGGACTACATTCCAGCGGATCTCTGGCCCGTCACCGGCAACGCGACGCAGATCCACCAAGTGCTGCTGAACCTCTCGGTCAACGCGCGCGATGCCATGCCTAACGGAGGCACCCTCACGCTGCGCGCGGAGAATCGCATCCTGGATCTGGCGGCGGCCCAGGCGATCGAGGGAGCGCGGGTGGGTGCCTTCCTCGTGTTGCATGTGGAGGACACGGGAACCGGTATTTCGGCCGAAACTCTGTTGCGGATGTGGGAGCCGTTTTTCACCACGAAAGAAACCGATAAGGGCACGGGTCTTGGTCTTTCGACCGTGCGAGGAATTGTCGAGAATCACAACGGCTTCATCCAGGTCGTCACGACCATGGGGAAAGGCTCGGCCTTTCGGATCTATTTGCCGGCGGCCGACGGCGTCGTGCCCGAGCGACTGGTCGCCCCGGCGCGATTACTCGCCGCCGGCAGGGGCGAACTGATCCTCGTGGTGGACGATGAGCGCTTCATCCGCGAAATGACAACGACCATGCTCACGCGCGCGGGTTATCGGGTGATCCTGGCGGGCGACGGCGCGGAAGCCGCGTTGGTGTTTGCGCAGCGCGCCGCGGAAATCCGCCTCGTGATTACCGATCTGCAAATGCCGAACCTCGATGGCGCGACGCTGGCGCGGGCATTACGTCGGATCCAACCGGCGACCCGCCTCCTGGTCGTCAGCGGCATGTCGTCCGCGCTGGGTAATCGGCCGGACTACAAGCCGGGCGAGTTCGCCGATGCGTTTTTGCACAAGCCTTTCAAGCCGGAGGCGTTGCTCGCCAAGGTGCATGAACTGCTGCAGCCGGACGCGGCTGGGCGTGCGGGTGTCGCGCCGGCCTAGTGTATCCAGGTTAGTCTGACGGCGAACGAGCGAGAACCCCTTAATAAAACACCGCGCGGTCCAAGCTCCGATACTGGATGGCTTCGAGTAGATGATTGCTTTCGATGCGGTCGGCGCCGGCGAGATCGGCGATGGTGCGCGCCACCTTCAGAATACGATCATAGGCGCGGGCCGAGAGTGATAGTTGCTCCATGGCTTGCTGCAGCAGATCGCCAAGCGACGAGTCGATCACGCAGTGTTTGCGGATTTGTGCGTGGGTCATCCGCGCGTTGGAGGTGATCTTCGTGCCGGTGAACCGGCGATGCTGCCGGGTGCGCGCAGTATCTACCCGCTCGCGTATCAGCGCCGATGATTCGCCCGGCTTGCTCCCGCGCAGCTCGCTCAGGGAAAGCGCAGGGGCCTCGATATGCAGGTCGATGCGATCGAGAAGCGGCCCGCTGATTTTGGACCGATAACGTTGAACTTGCGTAGGGGTGCAGCGGCATTCGTGCTTCGAATCGCCGAGGTAGCCGCAGGGACAGGGGTTCATGGCGGCGACCAGCATGAAGGCGCAGGGGAGCGTCACTTTTCCGGCGCTGCGGGAAATCGTCACATCGCCGTCCTCGAGGGGCTGGCGGAGAACTTCGAGGGCGGAGCGTTTGAATTCCGGCAGTTCGTCGAGAAAAAGCACGCCGTGATGGGCGAGCGAGATTTCGCCGGGGCCGGGGATCGAGCCGCCGCCGAGTAATGCGACGTCCGACACCGTGTGGTGAGGGGAGCGGAATGGTCGCGCGTCCCACGCCATCTCGCCCGTGATGGTCCGGCCGGCGGCGGAGTGAATGCTCAAGATTTCCAGCCGCTCCTCCATCGTGGGCGACGGCATGATGGTCGGAATCCGTTTCGCCGCCATCGACTTTCCGGAGCCGGGCGGGCCGATCATGATGACATTATGATTTCCCGCGACCGCGACCTCGATGGCACGGCGCAATGCATGCTGGCCCTTGATTTCCGAGAAATCAGCGTGCCCACTTTCATCGGCTGCCCCAGGCGAGACGGGCGAACGTCGGACTGACGCGGGATCGACGGGAACGAGTTTCGTCTCGCCACTGAGAAAGCGCACCGCGCGGTCCAGCGAGTCGATGCGATAAACTGCGACGCCTTCGACTAAAGCCGCTTCCTCGGCAGAGATAGCGGGCAGCAGCACGCCGCGCTTTCCGAGCGACCGGGCGAGGCGCGCCATCGCGAGGGCACCGCGCACCGGGCGCGTTGCCCCGGATAGACTGAGTTCGCCGGCGATCAGCCACTCGCCGAGATTCTCCGCGTTGAGCTGCTTGGTAGCGGCGAGAATGCCGAGCGCGATAGGCAGATCATAGAACGGGCCTTCCTTCCTCAAATTTCCCGGGGCGAGATTGATGGTAGTGCGGGTTCGGGGCGGACGAAATCCACTGTTGCTTAACGCGGAAAATACGCGGTCGTCCGACTCCTTGACCGCCGCGTCGGGCAGTCCGACGAGGATGAGCTTGGGCTCACCTGCTTCGCCGGCATTTACCTCCACATGAACTACCTCGGCGTCGATGCCTTGAAGGGCGGCAGACGAAATCGTCGCGAGCATGCGCGGTCATTCGAGCGCTTTATGCGCCCGAGGCGACGCTTATTTCGTGGTGGCGAGTGCCGGGGAGCCAGCCGGCGCCGCAGCGGTCGCTGCTTCGACCGCGTTTCGTCGACGAATTTCCGTCATGTTGCGCTCGACCGCTTCCAAATAAGGATTCGGGCCGTGCCCGAAGGGTCGCGCCAAAAACCGATACATCGCCTGGAAATCGGACTCCAGTTTACGCATCACGAATTTCTGCCAGAATAACGGGGTGCGTTGCTTGAGGTCAGTGGCGGATTTGAATACGCGGCGGGCGGGCGGCAAATGGATGAAGTCGTCGGACTCCTGGAATTCTTCGAAGAGGATATCGAGTTCGTCGGGGTAATCGGCCGCGGCCATCTGCCCGAGGTAGTCCGCAGTCGCGAGCGCGCAACCGATCACCCGCTCCACGGGTTCACGGAAATGCAGCCGGCTGATTTCCTTGGTGGGCCCCGTGCAGTTGATCGCGCCGAGCACCGCTTCGACTTCGTGATCGTTGGCGCCCAGGGTCGGCAAATAGGAGGCGGCAAAGGCACAGCTGCGGAGGACGTGACAGAAGGTGTATTTCGAACCCGTGCCGACGGTGTCGGAGCGCAGCTTCACGTAGCCGGCGTCATGGAGGAGCACGCTGGAGAGTGCTAGTTCGAATTGGCGGGGATCGATGTGCGGTTCCGCGCCGGCCTGGTGCCGGCCCTCGAGCAATAGCACGAGGCAGACCGTGGCCTGCAGCGTGTGCTCAAGATCATG
This sequence comes from Opitutaceae bacterium, assembly GCA_031425115.1. Taxonomy (GTDB): domain Bacteria; phylum Verrucomicrobiota; class Verrucomicrobiia; order Opitutales; family Opitutaceae; genus ER46. Next base: position 11,344 of record JANPIT010000866.1, read on the forward strand.
ATACCGGACGTCGTTGGCGGCATAGTCCGGATGCTTGCCCGTGAAGAGCTGTTCGATATCGCGGAAGATTCGATTTAGCCAGGCGAGGCTGGCCCCGGGATACATGCTGGCGAATTTTTCCTCGACGAATGCAGCAACTGCGGTCGCGTTCTTGGTATCAACAGGAGGAAACATACAGGCCGGCGCTAGGTGAAGGATGGATAAGCCGCTCGGTGGAGGACGATCCGCAGGGGCAACAGCTGACGATTAAGAATTTGCGGTAGGGTGGAGCAACATCAAATCTAGGGTGAAATTACTATGCCGACTGCGGGGATTACCGGCGGACTAGGTTGTGGGAAGTCGACGGTGGCGCGCGCTCTCGAACGGCGAGGGTTTCGCCGTCTCGACTCGGATCAGATTGTGCGCGAGCGGGTGCTCACGGCCCCTGCCGTCGTAGGTGCAATCCGCGAACGCTTCGGTGCTGGGGTATTTGCCGTCGATGGCACGATCAGCCGACCGGCGCTGGGCGCTCGCGTTTTTGCGCACGATGCGGACCGGCTGTGGTTGGAGGAGTTGACGCACCCGGAGGTGTTTGCGGCGTGGAGCGCGGCGTTCGCCACGGAACCGACGGCAAACTGGGCAGTCGAGGTGCCGTTGCTCTTCGAAAAGGGTTTGGAGAATTGGTTTGATTTCACGATATGCGTCGCCTGTGCTCCGACGCAGCAACTCGCCCGACTGGAGCAACGCGGCCTGCTCCGAGAGCTCGCCGAGCAGCGAATCTCCAAGCAATTGCCGCTGGCGCGAAAGATCGATCGGTCGGACTTTGTCTTGTGGAACGAGGGCTCACCCGCGTTTCTCGAGGCTCAGATCGACCGGTTGGCCCTCGCCCTTGCGGCGGCCTGAAATTTCCCGCTGGACGCCCGATCGGGCGAGTGCCGCGGCCCCTCTCATTTTCCGAAAACCTCGATATGGCTCTACCTCCTAAAACTGACGGCGATTCGTCGTCCTCTGCCCGCGGCGATTCCGATGCGAGCGACAAGAAAACGCGCCGCCCGCGCACCCGCGCCAAGGCGGTCAAGGCCGTCGAGGGGAAGGCGCCCACGCCCAAAGCCACGAAAGTTCGGGCGCGGCGCGGTGGAGTGCCGAAGCCCGAACAGACCGAATTTCCAGCGGTCACCGAGGCACGGGAACCGCGCGAGTCGCGCCAGGAAGGGCGACCCGAGCCGCGCGAATCGCGGGCTGAGCCGAGTCCGGCGCCCGCTCCCCGCGCCGATACACCTCCGCCTAGGGAGCATGCACCCGAACCGCAATCCGAGCGGGCAGAGCGCTCCGAACGCGCGGAAGAATCGCGTTCCGAGTCGCGCGAGTCGCGTGAATCCGCCAACTCCGGAGACGCCGGTGAGTCGCGTGATTCCCGCCAGGACGCGGCGCGTGAAGCGCAGGCCGCTCAGTCGTCCGACGAGGGTTTCCAATCGTCGGCGCCGAGCCGTTCCGAACGCGACGGCGGGCAGGGTGAGGAACAACGTCCCTCCTTCACGCCCTCGTCTCCCTCTCAACAACACGGGGGTGGCGGTGCAGGTGGCGGCGGCGGCGGCGGCCGCGGCGAGTGGCAGGGCCATCAGGGTGGCGGCCAAGGCGGCCAAGGCGGTCAGCAAGGTGGCGGCCACGGCGGCCAGGACCGCGGTGATCGTGGCTTTTGGAAGCACGGGAAGCGCAAGCGCGGCCGGCACGGTGGTGGTGGTGGTGGCGGTCACTGGCAGCCCTCAGGTGGAGGTGGCGGTGGCGGTGGAGGAGGTGGTGGCCACGGCCACGGCGGCCGTGAGCAGCATCCCCCGCAGTTGCCCCCGCCGAGCAACACACCGGTTTTCGGCGATCTGCCAAATCCGTCCCGCTTCAACGATCTCGTCGCACTCGATGCGTTGGCGGCCCAAGTATCGGCGGGTTCCGGGGCGCCGCTGTGGCTCAACGAAATCTACGCGAAGACGCTGATCGAGCTCACGGCCTTCGCCCGCGAACTCGGCGTAAAATTCGAAGGCGCGCCCAACAAGCGCCAGCTGCTCACGGAAATCTTCAAGTTTGCTGCGGCCGAGAAACGCACGCTGCGCGACCTCGGCTACATCGATCAGAACGATCGCGGGTGCTTCGTCGTCCACGTTCACGTCAATTATCGGTTCTACCCCGAGGACGCTTATTTGCCAGAGTCGCTGGTGAAACGCTACGGCCTTAAGCGTGGGCACAAGGTCGAGGTCACCTTGCAGCCGCCGCAGGAAGGCGAACGCTGCCCGTCGGTCGTGCGCATCGACTCCGTGATGGGGATGAACCCCGAGGACATTTCGAAGGTCATCCCATTTGAGGAACTGGTGCCTTATTATCCACTGAAGCGCATCCTCCTCGAGGACGCCGATGTGGTGAAAGATGTCTCGATGCGCGCGGTCGACATCTTGACCCCAATCGGTTTCGGCCAGCGTGGACTGATCGTAGCTCCGCCGCGCACGGGCAAAACCATCCTGCTCCAAAATATCGCCAACTCGATCTCGGCCAACAGTCCCGAGGTGAAGTTGATCCTGCTGCTCATCGACGAGCGGCCCGAGGAGGTCACCGATTTCAAGCGCCACACCAAGGGCGAGGTCGTGTCGTCGACGTTCGACGAGACGCCAGAGAGCCATGTGCACTGCGCCGAGATGGTGATCGAGATCGCGCGCCGCCGGATCGAACAGGGCGAGCATGTCGTCATCCTGCTCGACTCGATCACGCGCCTGGCACGCGCTTACAACGCGCTCGCCGGCAATCAGGGCAAAACAATGTCCGGCGGTCTCGAGTCGAACGCGCTGCAGAAGCCCAAGCGTTTCTTTGGTTCCGCCCGCAATATCGAGAATGGCGGCAGCCTGACCATCATCGCGAGCGCGCTGATCGACACCGGCTCGCGCATGGACGAAATCATCTTTGAGGAATTCAAGGGCACGGGTAATTCCGAGCTCCACCTCGATCGTGGTCTCGTCGAACGCCGCATCTTCCCCGCGATCAACATCGATCGCTCCGGCACGCGCAAAGAAGAGCTCCTTTATCACCCGGAGGAATTGCAACGGATCTATGCCCTACGCCGCGCGATGCAGGGTCTCGGGCCGATCGAGTCAATGGAGATGCTCATCACGCGCTTGAAGAAGACGAAGTCCAACGCCGAGTTCCTGCTCAGCCTCGCGCCGAAGTGATTTCCCGAGCAAGGCACTAGGCCGGCGTGCGTCGCCTGCGTTCGCAGCGCGCCTGGATTTTTCCAGGCCGCGGCGATTGCAGGTTGCCGTAACGAATCGCCGCCAGCATCGTCCTCCTCGTCTCACTCGTGACTCCGTCCAGCACGCCCCAGACTTCGTTCGCCGCCGCGGACGATTTCATCCTCCAACTAGCGCTCGACCGCGGCCTCCTGCACCCCGCTCAAGCGGATGCCGCTCGCGCCATGGCCGCCGGACACCGTGATGGCGCGCCGACGCCGCGTGTGTTGGAGCTGCTGATTAAACAAGGCGTGCTCACCTCACGTCGCGTGGCAGAACTGCTCGCCACGGAGTTCGGCATGCCGATGGCGCCCGATCTGACGAACGCGCGGGTTACCGCCGAGACGTTGGAACTCGTGCCGCGGGCGGTTGCGGCCAAGCACCACCTCGTGCCCTTGGGCCGCGAGGGCAACAAACTGCGCATCGCGATGGCGGATCCGCTGGATACCGACGGCATCGATGCGCTCGGCTATCTCGTGAAGATGCCGTTGGAACCGATGGTCGCCACGCCCGAGGATATCGCGGCCGCGATCGATCGCTTCTACGGCAAGGATGCGAACTCGATCGACGATCTGCTCAACGATCTTTCGGTGACGGGTGCGGGCGGCGATGCGGCGGTCGCCACGGAAGCGGGTGTCGCCACCGACGCGGCGAATACCGACGCTGATGCGCCGATCATCAAGCTCGTCCACGGCATTATTCTCGAAGCGATTCAACGTCGCGCGTCGGACATCCACATCGAGCCGTTGGAAAAACGCTTTCGCGTCCGCTACCGCATCGACGGCGTGTTGATTGAGGTCGAGAATCCGCCCAAGCGGCTGCAGTTGTCCATCATCTCGCGGTTGAAGATCATGGCGAACATCAGCATCGCCGAGAAGCGCATCCCGCAGGACGGACGCATCCAGATCGGCGCCGGCGGCAAGCAGCTCGATCTCCGTGTGTCATCGCTCCCCACGGCGCACGGCGAGAGCATCGTGATGCGTATCCTCGATAAGGAAGGGCTCACGCTGGGTCTGCCGGAGTTGGGTTTTCTCACTGACGACGCCGCGACGTTTGAGAAACTGATTTCGCTGCCCGATGGGATCCTGCTCGTCACCGGCCCGACCGGCTCCGGCAAGACCACGACCCTCTACGGCTGCCTTCACTACATTAACAAACCGGACCGCAAGATCATCACGGTCGAGGATCCGGTGGAGTATCAGCTCAACGGCATCAACCAAGTGCCGGTGCGTCACGACGTCGGCATGACGTTTGCGTCGGCGCTACGCGCCATGCTGCGGCAGGCGCCGAACATTGTGATGGTCGGTGAAATTCGCGATCTCGAGACCGCGGAGATCGCGATCAATGCGTCGCTCACCGGTCACATGGTTTTCTCGACGCTGCACACGAACGATGCCCCCGGCGCCGTCACGCGCTTGATCGACATCGGCGTGAAGCCGTTTCTCGTGTCGACTTCGTTGCGCGCGATCATGGCGCAGCGGCTGGTGCGCAAGATCTGCAAGCACTGCAAACGCGTCTACACGCCCGATCCCAAAGAAGTTCGCTCGCTGAACATCAACCCGGCGCAAGCGGCGCACGCGACCTTTGCGAAAGGCGATGGCTGTGGTGACTGCAACGCCACGGGTTACCGCGGCCGCATGGGCATTTTCGAAATCTTCGTCGTAAATGAAGAGATTCAAAAAATGATCTACGAGCATGTCGGCACGGCCAAGCTGCGCGAGCGGGCCCGCTCGCTCGGCATGCGCACGATGCGGGAAGATGGCGCGCGCAAGGTGACGGCGGGCTTAACCACCATCGAAGAAGTCGTCTCCATCACGGTCGGCGACGCGAGTTGAAGTTTCACTCTGCGCGTCTGTCTCAACTAATTTTCCACTATG
>JANPIT010000867.1:0-1788 GCA_031425115.1 Opitutaceae bacterium
TGGATCCATACAGCCCCGGCGTCGTTTTTGCCGGCACGCCGAACACCACCTCGCCCAACGCCCAAGGTCGCAAACCCTAAGTTTACCTGATCCCCGTCGGCACCGCCTACAATCAAGCGCCCCCGCACGGCGACACCGGCGTGGTCCGCGCCTTCAACGTCCGCGATCAAGCGCTCCCGCTGCCGTTCAACCTCGGCGCCACGCAGTTCAGCGCCACGCAGTTCTTCAACGCCAATGGCACGCTCAGCGAGCAGCCGTGGATCCTGCGCAAGCACCAGGCATTCCGGCCCGTGACCGATCCGAATCTCTTCTACAGCTCGATCCCGAGCGAGTTCACCAGCTCACGCCTCGTCGGCCGCAGCGCGTGGAACGGCGGCTGGAAGCTCGTAATCCCCGCCTACACGCTCCTCAGCAACGAGCAGGACGGCCTGAACCGATTCGCCGCGAGCGTGAAAGATATCGAGCTCTTCCTCCGCACGTATTCGCACTCGGGGAACTGACATACCACTCATCGCCCCTCCTGCTCGTGATCATACTCGTGCTCGTGCTCACGCCCCCCGCGCTGAACCGCCCCGTCTGAAGATCAAGAGCACGAGCACGAGTAAGAGCACGAGCAAAACACCACCATGCGCCTTTCCTCCGTCCTCCGTCTCCTCTCCCCCGTCTCCTGTCTCCTGTGCCTCCCCGCCTTCGCCCAGGAAGGCGCGTCGCGCCCGGTCGGTTTCCTCGTCCAAACCATCCCGGCTGGTCAAACCAAGTCGTTCTCGATCCCCTTCGATTCCGATGTCTCCACGCTCGCGAGCGCGGTCGGCAAGCTTACGGCCGTCGGCTCGAATTACTTTGAAAATTCTGCCGCGAACTGGGCGCCCGGGGCCTTCTCCACGACCGACGCGCCTTACTTCGTGCGGCTGACCTCCGGCGCGCACATCGGCCGCACGTTCCGGATCATCACACCCGCCAACACCGCGACGCGGCTCACCGTCGCCGACGACGGCATCGGGCTGACTTCGCTCAATCTCGCGGTCGGGGCAGACGGCACCCGCTTTGAAATCATCCCCGGCGATACGCTCGCCAGCTTCTTCGGCACCACGACCCCGGTCGATACGCTGGTGGTGCAGGGTGCCGCTGCGCCGCTGCAAGCTGACATCGTGCAGGTGTGGGGTGGAGCGGCGTGGTTGAATTTCTATTACAACACCGCGTGGCACCGGTGGGCGCGCGACTCCGACGTCATTTCAGATCCAAGTCGGAACAGTTTTCTCCTGCGCGCCGACCGCGGTCTCATGATCACGCGCCGCGGCGGCACGCCCCTCGAGCTCGCCGTGATCGGCCGCGTGCTCAACACGCCGCAGCGCGCTTTCCACAATCGCGTCGATAATGCGCTGACATTTCTCGCCACGATGCAGGCGAGCGATGTCACGCTTGGGGCGCTCGCCTTGCAGTCCAGCACGCGCAGCCTCAACTGGCGCGGCGCGCCCGACGCGAGCACCGCCGACCTGCTGCTGGTTTGGAGCGGCGCCACGTGGCTCAGTTTTTTCTACAACACGACGGTCGCGCACTGGCAGCTGGCCGGCGAGGGTGACAACCGCGACGGCTTTATCGTGCGGGCGGGCACGCCCGTTTTTGTGCAGCGACGGGGCACCGGAGTGTCGCCGGAAGAGAAGACGATCGCGTTTCCAGTCCCCGGCACCTGAGGCTCACCCATGCCGTGGTTCTTTGGCCGGAAGTTTGCCTCTGAGGTGGAGCGGCTTGACCTCAAGCCGCTTCAGGACTTCCGACCGCCGGGCGAGA
>JANPIT010000868.1:0-7076 GCA_031425115.1 Opitutaceae bacterium
CCGCACAGTGTCGAGTTGCGCGAGTTTGCCCGGCCCGAGCCTGGAGTAGATGATGTCATTCTCGCGGTCGAGGCCGTCGGCGTGTGCGGCAGCGATCTGCACCAGTGGACGGGCTCGCACAGCTGGAACGTGAACTATCCCGTCGTGCTGGGTCATGAATTCGGCGGCCGGATCGCGGCGCTCGGAGCTAATGTCCAAGGCTGGTCCGAGGGCGACCGTGCTGTGAGTGAGACCGCGGCGGTGATCGATCCGAATAGCCCGCTCACCCGCGAAGGCCTCTACAATCTGGAGCCGAAACGCCGGGGTTTCGGGTATGGCGTCGACGGTGCCATGACGCGCTTTGTGCGCGTGCCGGCGCGCTGCTTGCATCGCGTGCCGGATAAATTGCCGATGGAGCAAGCCGCGCTGACGGAGCCGTGTTGTGTCGCCTACAATGCGGTGATCAACAATGCGCGGGTGCGGCCGGGTGATCGCGTGATTGTGCTTGGGCCGGGGCCGATCGGGATTTTGTGCGCGGCGGTCGCAAAGTTAGCCGGCGCCGAAGTTGCGCTCGTCGGACTGGAGCGCGACCGCGTGCGGCTCAACGTGGCTAAAGTTTACGGATGCGAGGTGATCGTGGGCGATGCGACGGCGTGGGCGAAGGAGCGCGATGGGCTCGGCGCCGATGGGGTAATCGACGCGGCGGGCGCGTCGGCGGCGTTGAAGACGGCGATCGAGTTGGTGCGGCCGAACGGCTGGATCAGCAAAGTGGGCTGGGGCCCGCAGCCGCTGGGTTTTTCGCTGGATCCGTTGGTGCAGAAAAACATCACGCTGCAGGGGAGCTTCAGCCATAATTGGCCGGTGTGGGAGCGCGTGCTGGCCTTGTTGGCGTCAGGCCAGCTCAACGTGAAACCGATCCTGGGCGGCGTATGGGCGCTGGAGTCGTGGCACGAGGCGTTCGAGAAAATGCACAGCGGCGAGATCGTGAAAGCGGTCCTCAAACCCGTGTGAGTGCGATGAGACTGCGCGACAAAGTCATCATCATCACGGGAGGCACGAGCGGAATTGGCCGCGCGATCGCCGAGCGCGCGGTCGCTGAGGGGGCGCGCGTTTTGGTGCACGGCATCGAGCGCAAGGACGGCGAGGAGGTGGTCGCGAAACTCGGCACGAGCGCGTCACTGCATCTCGACGATCTGGTGGACGCGGGGAGTCCCGGGCGCATCGCGGCGGCGGCGCTTGCGGCGTTTGGCAGGATCGACGCGGTGGTCAACAATGCGGCGATCGTCGCGCGGACGAATCTGGCTTCGACCACGCCGGCGTTTTTCGAGCGGATGATGGCGGTGAATTTGCGCGCGCCGCTGTTTCTAATCCAGGCGGCGTTTCCGCAGTTAAAAGTGAATCGCGGCTGTGTGTTGAATATCGGCTCGATCAACGCGCACAGCGGCCAGGCGAATTTGTTGGATTACAGTCTCTCGAAAGGGGGCATGCAGACGCTCTCGCGCAATCTCGCCAACGCGCACGCGGCCGATCAGGTGCGCGTCAATCATTTGAATGTCGGCTGGGTGCTGACCGATCGCGAATACGCGCACCAGATCGAGCACGGCCTGGGGCCGAACTGGCCGCGGGAAGTCGCATCGCAGTTTGCACCGTCGGGACGGTTGATCATGCCCGAGGAAATTGCGGCGGCGGCGGTCTATTGGCTGGGCGACGAGTCGCGCCCGATCAGCGGTGCGGTGGTCGACCTGGAGCAGTATTCGCTCATTGGGCGGAATCCAAACAAGACGGCGGTGAAGGGTGAAGCGTGATCGAAAAACCCCGCGTCGCTTCACCGAGCATTTCGATCCATTGACCGCGGATTACGCGGATCGCGCGGATGCCTTTATCCGCGATATCTGCGTGATCCGCGGTTAACCGTTAACCGTTTGGATTCCCCGAATTCCCGCCATTATGCCCAAACTCGCTGCATTTCCCAAGGCGTTCATGCGTCAGCTCTGCAAGGACGGGACCATGACCCTGCGCGAGTGGGTCGATCTGGCGGCGCCACTTCAGCTCGACGGACTCGAATACTACAGCGGCATGCTCGAGCTGGCCGACCCCGCGCGTTGGCCTGGGGCGCGACGCGAGGTGGAGAGCCGCGGGATGGTGATCCCGATGCTCTGCTGTTCGCCGGATTTTTCGCAGCCCGATCCCGTGCTGCGCCGACAGGAGATCGAGAAAGAGAAAACATGGATCCGCATGGCGGCGACGTTGGGCGCAAGCTATTGCCGCGTGCTCTCGGGCCAGCGCCGACCGGAGCTGACGCAGGCGCAGGGGCTCGACATCGTCGTGGCCAACATCGAGGCCTGCCTGCCGGAAGCCGAGGCCTGTGGCGTGACGCTCATTCTCGAGAATCACTACAAAGACGATTTTTGGAGTTTCCCGGAGTTTGCCCAGAAAATGGAGGTCTTCTGCGAATTGGTGAATCGGATACGGCACCCGCGCTTCGGGGTGAATTACGATCCCAGCAACGCGTTTCTGGCAGGCGACGATCCGCTGGAGCTGCTGCGGAGGGTGAAGCACCGCGTGGTGACGATGCACGCGAGCGATCGCTATCTGGCCGAGGGCACGCTCGACGATCTGCGGCGCGAGGAGGGTGGCGCCGAGGGTTATGCTAAACGGCTGCGCCACGGCGAAATCGGCCGCGGGCTAAACGACTACGATGCAATTTTCCGCGAGTTGCGCAGCGTGGGTTTCGACAGTTGGGTGAGCATAGAGGACGGTGTCGATGGCATGGAGCAGCTGTCCGCCAGTGTGCGTTTCGTGCGGGCGAAGCTCGCCCAGCACTGGCCCGCTGCCAACTGAACGACCCCTGGCCGAGCCGCTTGGGCGGCGTGACTGCGTATGGTTTGTCGGATACACTGTCACCTAATAGGTGACAGTGTAGAGCTGGTTGCCGGGGCGGGGATATTGGGGTTGAGCGGTGTTTTTAGCGGACGGCGGACCTGTGGGTGCGGGAGGGAAGCGCGAGATAGTCCTCGGAGGCTGCACCTGTATTCGAGGGCGAAGTGCGCTCAGGCGATACGCTGCCGTCGGCCGAGGTGGGCCGTGCACTCCGTGCGCGGCTGGTCGACGGACGCGCTCACGACCGCGCGCGGAGCGCACGGTCCACCTTTGAGTTTCAGACCTCTCTCAAGAGTAACACTCGAGATACTTGAGGCCGGTGCTGGTGTTGAAAAGGACGACGCTCTCGTCGGGTGAGATTTTCCGGGCAGCGAGGAGTTGCTTGAGCGCGGCGTAACACGCGGCGCCTTCGGGCGCGGGGAACACGCCTTCGGCGGCGCCGAATTCCTTGGTGCATGTAATCATGTCCTCGTCCGGGATGGCGATCGCGCCGCCACCACTGGCGCGCAAAGCGTCCAGCATGATGAAGTCGCCGATCGCCTTGGGCACGCGCAGGCCGGAGGCTTTGGTTTGGGCGTTGAGGTGCTCGGCCGCGAATTTCTCGCCGCGCTCAAACGCCCGGACGATCGGCTGACAGCCCGTGGCTTGGACCGTAAACATCCGCGGCCGCTTGGTGCCCGGCGCGATAAGTCCGAGTTTTTCCATTTCTTCGAAGGCCTTCCACATGCCGATCAGGCCGGTGCCGCCACCGGTCGGATACAGGATCACATCCGGCAGCTTCCAATCGAGCTGCTCGGCGAGCTCGTAGCCGAGCGTCTTCTTCCCCTCGGCGCGGTAGGGCTCCTTGAGCGTCGAGACGTCAAACCAGCCTTCGGCGGTTTTGCGCTTCGCGACTTCGGCACCGCAGTCGGTGATGAGGCCGTCGATGAGAGTGACGTGCGCGCCCATCTGTTCGCATTCCACGATATTGGCGCGAGGCGTGTCGCGCGGCATGAAGATGTGCGCTTCCATGCCGGCACGCGCGGCGTAGGCGGCGAGCGCGCCGGCGGCGTTGCCAGCTGAGGGGACGGCGAGTTTTTTCAAGCCGAACTGTTTCGCCATGGAGACAGCGGTTGTCATGCCGCGCGCCTTGAAACTACCGGTCGGATTCTGCGCCTCATCCTTGATCCACAGCTGCGCGAGGCCGTGCTTGGCGCCGAGGCGGGGAGCCGCGAGCAGCGGGGTAAACCCTTCGCCGAGGGTAACGATGTCGGCATCCTGGCGCACGGGGAGAACTTCGCGGTAGCGCCAGAGCGACTTGGCGCGCGTGCGCAGCGATTCTTTCGTTAGCGTGCGCGCGGCGGCGGCGAGGTCGTAATGGGCGAAAAGCGGTTTGCTGCAGCAGCTGCTGACGTTCTGTGGGACGTGCGCGTCGTGACGCTGGTGGCAGAGCGTGCAGGCGAGATGAGTGAGATGCACGGGGGGAAATGTGCGAGTCGCCGCTTGGGAGGCGAGCGCTACCTGTTTTCCGAGTCGGCGACGGGCGCGAGAATTCTTCGTATTGTAACGCCTGAGGCTTGCGCCGTGCGCGGGGCGTTGGAGGATGCGCGGTTTCTTTTCTCCGCGTTGCGATGGTCCGATCGACTCCATTTCCTGGAGCTAAATTTGTTTCGTTGTTTCTCTGCTGGCTGGCGGGGAGCGGCTGGCTGTCTGCGGCCAACGGCCTGACCTGGAACGTGGTCCATTTGCCCGACGAGGGCAGTGCGGGGGAGGCGATTCATTTCAGCGCGATTGTCACGAACACCGGCGGCGAGGCGTGGGCGGGGGACCATTTTATCGAGCTGCGGGACGCGGAGGACAGGCGACTGAGCTATGTGTCGCTCGCCAGAACGGCGCCGGGGCACACGAAGACCGTATTGTTCACCCTGACACTGCCAGCGAAGCCGGGCGCGTATGAGTTTCACCTGACGGCACTCCAGCACGGTCGGGAATATTTCGGTGCGGTTATCTCACGCACCATCGTGGTCGGCCCTCCGGAGCTCGATGTCGGCGTCGCACTTGATCGTGCGGTGGTCGTTTTGGGTCAGCGCGCTCTGGTGCGGTCGGCGGCCGGCCCGCAGCCGGAGGTGGCGCGGCACGGCGTCGAAATTCGCGAACTCGGTGGACGCTGGGAAACGCTGGTGGAGTGGCCGGCCGGCACGCGCGAAACAACTTTCTCGCGGCTTTCGACCAAGCCCGGGCTGTTCGAGCTGCGGGCGTTTGCGGCGCGCGCGGATGAGGACGAACTCACCTACAGCACGCGCACCCTCCTCACCGTGGTCGCGGTTGCGCCGACAATCACGAGCCAGCCGGGCAATGCGGCTGCGACCGTGGGAGAATCAGTGGCGTTGACCGTTTCAGCGACAGGCAGCCCGCCGACGTATCAGTGGCGTAAAGACGGCGCCGAGATCAGAGGCGCGACCGAGGGCACGTTGACGTTGGCGCCCGCGCAGGTCGCGCAGAGCGGAATTTATACGGTCGTCGTGGCGAATGCGGGCGGAAGCCTCACGAGCCGCCCGGCCGAGGTGTTGATTTCTCCGCAGAATCTGCCGGCCCTGACGGTCACGGTGGCGAGCTTCGCCGGCGGCGGGAGCCGGCGCGCGGTGGCGCTGACCGCCGCGAGCACGGGTGATGTCGCGAGCGTGGGCAGCGTGATGAATCTCAAGGCGGGTTCCGGCTGGCGGCACAATGTGCTCGTGCGCCGGCCGATGATCTCGAGCGTGACGGCGCTGCCGCCGGAGGATGGCTCCGGATTTACGAACGCCCACGCGGCGTGGAATAAAGATGGTTGGGGCAGCCCGCACACGGACGGCAGCAGCTACGATTCGCGCGTGACCGGCTTGCCAGCGACAGATCTGGGGCAGCGTGAGCCCTTCCTGCACAGCTTGACGAATGGTCAGGTCGGCTCGACGCGAGCGATGGATTTTGTGCTCGATGCCCCCGGCGCCTGGTTGGTGCGGGCCGAGGTGGTCGATGGAGCGGGCCAGTTGGTGGCGCAGTCGGCGGTAACGACGGTCGAAGTCGCGCCGCCGGTCCTCGCCGCGGATCCGGAAAACATCACGTATCCGTATGGTCGCGACGATCGTTTCGTGGGCGTGTATTGGAATGCGGGGCAGGCGCATCGGCTCTGGTCCACGTGGCGGGCTGACTACCAGGACGCGTATCGCGCCACGTGGGCGGTGAACTGGAAATTGATGTGGCAGCCGTCGCCCTATTTTCGGCGCACCGATGGCGGTTGGTTGAAACCGAATCCCGTCGCCGACAGTCCCTGGCAGCCGTTTTGGTCGGGCCATCAGGTTTACGCGATGGTGCCGGATGCGACGACGGGCAGCAAACTCACGCACGATCTGACGTCACTGGCGTTCGCAGAGAAGGCTGCGGTGCGTCTGATGGATGTCGGGGCAGACTTCGTGGCGATCGACTACACGAACCAATTTATCGAGGAGCGCGAAGATGTGCTACCCGCGATGCATAATCTCGCGCTCGCGTTTCAGGGATTGGCGCCGCGTGCGCAGTCGGGCCAGCGGATTCGCCTCACGGCGGTTGTGCCGGCGAACGTCAACGAGGGTGACTGGGGCGGCAACGGCGGCTTCGTGCCGGTGGCGATCGCGCGCTTCAACGCGAAGCTCACCACGCTTTATGAGCGCTATGCGCGCCACGAGTCAGCGTGGTTTTACCTCGAGGATGACGACGGCGTGCGCAAGCCGCTGCTGCTGCTCTGGGTGGGTGCGGGTGGCCAGGACGACGCGGATGGCAAGCTCTCCGCGGGAAAGCTCAACCAACTGCGGCTCGCGGATGGTCGGGCGTTGAGCGAGGCGTTCGCCGTGCGCTGGGTCGGCGCGTATTTGCCCAGCCATCGGCGTTTCCTGACCGGTGGAACGTATACCGTGACAACTACCGAGGGCTCCGTGACGGGTAGCTACGCCAACGCGAAATTCTGGAGTTATCACGAGACGTTTCCCTCCGCTGCGACGGTAATGCCGGGAGCGGCGGGGGCCGCGCCTGCCGTGGAAGCGATCACTGTGCAGCCGCTGGCGACGGGCCGCGATCGATTTGGTCGCACGTGGGACATCAACTGGCCGACGGGACAAGGCTATCATTACGAGACGCCCGCCACGCCGGACGCGCCGCCGCTGGCGAGCTACGGGAAGCCGTGGCGGGAGGCGCTCGCGACCGCACGGGCGTTGCAGCCGAAATTC
>JANPIT010000869.1:0-1943 GCA_031425115.1 Opitutaceae bacterium
TGCTGCCACGCGAATTTCACCAGGGGATCGTTCTCGCCCGCGACATGCAGTGCGGGCTTGGGCGTGAGTTTTCCAATTTGCTCGGCCGCCGCCGCGCCCGAGGGCGCCATGGCGGCAAAGGCGTCGGCGCGCGTTGCCCACTGCAAATACGTGAACGCGCCGCCGTTCGAGTGTCCGGTGGCATAGATGCGCCTGTCGTCGACTTTCAACTCGCGCCGCAGATCGGCGAGCACGGCGTCGAAGAACTTCAGATCGCGATCGCCTTGCGCGCCGGTCCCATGCTGCCAGCCGGGTTTCTTGCCCTCGGGGTCGCTCAGCCGTCCCGGCGTATTCAGCCCCTGCAGATAAACCACCACAGCCTCGGGCCAGAGAGTATGATACGAGAATGATCGCGCCGCCTGCCGCATGTTGCCGCCGTGTCCATGAAATCCGAATACCACCGGCGCCGCCTTCGTTCGGGCCGACGCCGGCACGAACACCATCCCTTCGCGCACCACGCCGTCGACCGTCCACTCGCGGCGCGGCAGCACCGCGGCTGCTGGCGCCGGGGCACCTGCAACGATGTGCGCCAGCAAGGCGCCCGACAGAATCGCAAAAACACGCCGTCGATTCATGGGATTGCCGGTAGCCGCGAGCGCCAGCGAGTGGTCCGAAGTCCACTCGCTCGCGCTCGCAGCTACGGATAAGGGGCCATCACCTCACACAAACAACCGCGTGACCGCTTTCGCCTTCACCAACTCGCGCGGTTGGTTGAGGTGGTTGTAGACGATGGTCTCTGGATCGATGCCGAACGCGTGATAAATCGTCGCGAGTAATTCCGTCGGGTGGACGGGATCTTTTGATGGGCTCGAGGCCGTCTTGTCGGACTCGCCGTGCACATAGCCGCGCTTGATCCCCGCGCCGGCGATAATGCTGGAATAACAATAGGGCCAATGATCGCGGCCATCCGCACTGTTGCTATTACCCGAAGTGCTCACCCCGCGCTCCGGGCTGCGCCCAAATTCGCCCAGCGCGACGACGAGCGTCTCGCTCAGCAGGCCGCGCTGATCGAGATCTTCAAAAAGCGCGCTCAAGCCTTGGTCGAGCATGGGGGCGGACTTGCCCTTCATCCGCTCCGTGAGGCCGACGTGGTGATCCCAGGAGTGATTGTCGGAGTTCGCCACCTTGGGCCAGATCACTTCGACGACCCGCGTGCCCGCCTCGACCAACCGGCGCGCCAGCAGCAAACTCTGACCAAAGGTATTGCGTCCATAACGGTCGCGCAGCTTCTCGCCCTCCGCCGCGACGTTGAACGCCTCCCGCGCGCGGCCGGAGACGATCAAGTTGAGCGCGCGCTGATAATATTCGTCGAGGTTGTAGGACGCCGTCGCCTTCTCGATGTCGGGCATCGCGTCCTCGATTGCGTCGCGCAAACGTGCCCGACGCTCGAGCCGCATCGAAAACACTTCCTGCGGCAGCTTCAGATCGTCGGTCTTCAGCCGATCCATCTTCGTCATGTCGAGGTCATCACCTTCTGGATACAGCGTGTAGGGATCGAAGGCCTTGCCGAGAAAGCCGGCGCTGCCGCCCTTGCCCACGACATTCGACTCCTGCAGCGGACGCGGCAGCATGACGAAGGGCAGCATCGGTTCGGCCACGGGCTTGAGCCGCACGATGTTGGAGCCGAAGTTCGGGAAATCCTTTGCATTCGGCGGCTCGAGCTGACCCGACGGGCTGACTTTGTCGGTCGTGTAGCCCGTCATGATTTGGTAGATCGCCGCGGTGTGATTGAAGAGCCCGTTCGGTGTGTAGCTCATCGAGCGGATCATCGTGAACTTGTCGTTCACCTTCGCCATTTGCGGCAGCACCTCGGTGAAGTTGATGCCCGGAATCTTCGTCGAGATCGGCTTGAACGCGCTGCGGATTTTTTCCGGCACGTTCTCCTTCGGGTCCCACAAATCGAT
>JANPIT010000870.1:0-2542 GCA_031425115.1 Opitutaceae bacterium
GCATCGCTCAATGATTGAACACGAATTCCTTCGCGTTGAGCAGCGACCAGAAGAGGTCGTTCAAGACGACCTCGGCGCTCTTACCCTCGGTGAAGAACGCGAGGATTTTCTCTGACTCCGTCGCAGTCGGGTAGCGGTTCAGCGTGCGCAGATAGAGTTCCTCGATGATCTCTTCGCGTGGGCGGTTTTCCTTGAGCCATTTCTTCACGAGCCCGCCGTTGACGACCTTCGCGTTGACGGCGTCGCCATTGAGAAGGTGCAGAGCCTGCGAGAGATTGGGCTCCATCTTCACTTCGCAGGAGCAGGGCGTCTCACGCGTGGCGCGGCCAAATGTCGTGAGAAAATACGTGCTCGTGCGCCCGTCGGCGATCGCGACGGCGCGGGCGCCCTGCGGCAGGCCGCGGATTTTCTCGCTGCTGGCGGTGACGTGGCTGAGCGCATCGAGGAGAACCTCGGCGCGGATGCGACGAATGCCGCCGCGGGCGAAGTTCAGCTCGTCGCCGGCGTTGGTTTCGTTGGCGACGGGGGAAAGCTGATACGTGCGCGAGATGCAGATGTCGCGGACGAGCTTTTTGAAATCGTAACGGTAATCGGTGAGCTGGGCGGCGAGGGCTTCGAGCAGTTCGGGATTCGATGCCGGGTTGCTCACGCGGACGTCATCGACCGGGTCGACGATCCCTTTGCCGAAGAAGTGCGCCCAGATGATGTTCGAGAGATTGCGCGCGAAAAACGGGTTGTCGGTCGAGGCGAGCCATTCGGCGAGGACCTTGCGGCGGTCGCCGCCTTTGGGGATCTCCGGCTTGGCGCCGCCGAGGAATTGCGGGGCCATGTCCTTTCCGCCGACAGGATGCTTCACGCTGCCGGTCGCGCTGTTGTAGACGATGGTCTCGCGGGGATCTTCGCCGGGCTTGCGGCCGACCTGCGCGAAGAACGCCGCGAAGCTGTAGTAGTCGTTCATCGTCCAGCGATCGAACGGGTGGTTGTGGCACTGCGCGCATTGGACGCGCACGCCCATGAACGCCTGCGCGACGTTTTCGGAGAGTTTCAACGTGTCGAGTTCGACCTTGTAGAAATTAGCCGCGGGTGCCTCGAAGCTCGGGCCGGTCGCGGTGAGCAGGCTCTTCACCATCACGTCGACGGGGACGTTGCGGGCGATCTGATCCTCGAGCCACTCGAAGTATTGCAGCGCGGACTTCGTGCTCATCTGGAGCTGCTGGTCGGCGCTGCGAATCTGGAGCAGCTCGGCCCACTTCATCACCCAGAGGTCGACGAATTCCTTGCGGGAGAGCAGGTCGTCGACGACGGCGATGCGCTTCTGGTCTGAGGTGTCGACGAGGAATTTCCGCACATCGGCCGCGGCGGGCAGGGTCCCGGTGATGTCGAGATACACGCGACGGAGGAACGTCGCATCGTCGCTCACGGCGGAGGGCGTGATGCGGAGCTTCTTCAACTTCGCGTGCACGAGGCCGTCGATGTAGTTGTGCTCGGCGACGGCGGGCCACGTGAACTGGAGATTCTTCGGGATCGAGAGCACTTGCACGCCGGTCGCGTGAGCCTCGAAACGTGCGGTGATGAAGGCTTCGCCGCGCACCCCCGCGGTCGCTTTGCCCTCCTCGCCGACCTTCACGGCGACGTCGTTGTTGCTCATGAACGCGGTGAGCGCGGTGACGTCACGGTCGGTGCCGTCCGAGTAGTGGGCGCGCACGGTGAGCTGCTGCGTGGCGCCGGTGCCTTCGAGCACGGACTGGCGCGGGTGAATTTCGAGGCGATCGACCGTGGCGACGTTCGCCGCGTCTTTGGGCGCGCCGGCCTTTAGCCACGCGAGGATGACTTGATAGAAATCGCTGCCGACCTTGAAGCGCTCGCCACCGGTGTGTGGGACCTTGTTGATCGCCTTTTCCAGGACGAGGCTTTCCTCGGGGATTTCGAGATTGATGCGACGCGCGATGAATTCGCGCGTGAGCCGGAAATGATCGCCGTTGGGATCGTAGCCGAAGAGCGACAGGTGGAAGCCGTCTTTGCCGCGCGATGACCCGTGACACCCTCCGGTGTTGCAGCCGGCCTTGGTAAACACGGGCATGACATCTTTCACAAAACTGATCGGCTGCTCCGCTTGCGCGCTTTCCACTTTCACCGGGACGGTGAGCGTGCGGCCTTCGAAGGTGACTTTGAGTTCGGTGCTGCCGTCGCCGATCGGCGTGAGGATGGCTTTCTCGATTTTCGCGAGTGCCCGATTGGCGAGGGAAAACGTCGCTTGGCCGGTGACGTCGCGGGTGACGCCGTCGGCGTAGACCGCCTGCACGACGAGGCTCTGTCGATCCTGGCGCGTCTTGAGGTTTACGTCGTCGGGGAAGACTCTGACGTCGGTGAGCGCGGGCGCGGCGGCGGCGGCGGAGGGCGTGAGGCCTGCGATGGAAAGCCCTCCAAGCAGGAGTGAAATGGCGGTGCGAATCGAAGCGTTCGCGGTGGAGCGGCTTGACCTCAAGCCGCTGGATGGGGGGACATGCGAGGACTGGGCGCGTTGGGACGTCCTGAAGCGGCT
>JANPIT010000871.1:0-3707 GCA_031425115.1 Opitutaceae bacterium
CCGGGCGGCTTCACGCTCGTGGAGGTGATGGTCGCGACCAGCCTGCTGGCGGTGGTGCTCGCCGGAGTGCTGGCGGCCTATTTGTTCGTGGGTCGCAATCTCACGCGCCTGGTCAATACGCAGCAGCAGGAAGTCGAGAGCCGGCGCACGCTTCGCACCTTCACGCAGGATCTCAGCGCCGCGATTGAGCTTTCCACTGCGACCGCGACAGGGCTGACGTGCACCAAGCCCACGGCGGGCGGCACGACCACCGTCACCTACACGTATTCCTCAGGCGCGGGCACGTTGGTGCGCACCGAAGCCGGCGCGAGCAGGACGCTGCTCTCTGGCCTGACCTCGTTCACGATCATTTATTACAACGAGGCCGGCACGGTCGTCACCTCGAGCCCACAGAGCGTGAAGGCGGTCGAGTTTGTGTTCGCGTCGTCGGCCGGCAGCGCCAACAGCGGGACGAAGGCAAGTTACACGACCGTCTCGCCCCGCGTGCTGCTCCGCAACAAACCCGCGCTGCTGTGATTCCGTTGCGCGCCATTTATTTTCGCGGTCGGCGCGGTTCGGCGCTGCTGGCCGCGCTGTGTTTCGCCACGGTGCTCGCGATTGCCCTCGGGAGTTACATGACGGTTTGCTACCGCACGCTCACTCTCAGCAGCCGCACGCTGCAGAGCGCGCGCAGCGTGCAGCTGGCCGAAGCGGGCATGGAGGACGCGCTGTGGGCGTTGAACAAAGGCGACTGGTCAGCGTGGACGATCAGCGGCACCACCGCCACGCGCACGGTCAGCGGTTTCACCTTCGATGGCGGCATGACGGGTTCGATCGCGCTCCGGGTGACGAACTACGACGGGCGCGTGAGTGGGGAATCACGCGTTGTTTCCGTCACAGGCGAAACGCTGCAGCCGGATGGAACGATGTTGCGCCGCACGTTGACCTCCAGCTCGGCCAAGGCGCCTCTTTTTGTGAACGCCATCGCGGCCACGAGTAGTCGCGTCCGTTTCAAGGTCGGCGGCACGGCGGACAGCTACGATTCATCCGTGGGCAGCTACGCGTCGCAGACACCCGGTTACTCCGCGATTATCAGTTCAGCCTCCACCTCGACCTCGTCGGCCACCGTCGCCCTGACCAATGCCCAGATCAAGGGTTACGTCGCGACGCTGAGCACTGGCCCTTCTTACAGCACGAGTGCCAGGATCATCGGACCGACCACGGCGGCTGCCACGAAAATTGATCCGACGCGGATCAGCACGAGCCCGTATCAGCCCCAGTTTGACGAGGTGGTGCCGGGGGGCGCGGGCCTCACGCTGCCGGGCGGCACGGCGACGATTGGCACCGCCGGAGCAAGCAACTCGACGCTCTATTATGCCGCAGACATTTCCCTGAGCGGCACGCAGACGCTGACGGTGGACGGCCCCGTGGTGCTGGTCGTGGCCGGCGACCTTTCGATTTCGAACTCGGCAAAGATCCGCGTCACGACCGCGGGCGCGCTGCGCATCCACGTCGGCGGCGATCTGGCGATCAACGGCAATGGTATCCAAAATGACACGACGCTGCCGAGGAAGCTCGCGATCATTTCGACCTCCAATCCCTACGACACCTACGGCATGGATACGAACACCCCGTTCTACGGCGTGATCTACACGCCCGTCAGCAGCCTGACGGTGAACAAGAGCCAGGTGATTTACGGCGCGATCGTGGCCAAGGCCGTGACGTTCAATGCGTCTCCAGTTATTCATTACGACTTGTCGTTGCGCACGACGGTCTTCGAAGGATTCGAGACGCCGTTTGCCCTGGGCAGCTGGCGGGAGGCCAACGATGGCATCTAAGCACGACGCGGTGGTCCGCCCGGGGGGTCTGAAACGTTGAACCCCATGTCACGGCTATTTTCCCTGGTCTCGCGCCAGCAGCGCAGCGGTATGCTGTGGAATGTCACCGATCATGCCGTGCAGGTCGCGCGGCTGGGCCGCTTCGACGTGAAGCCGTTGGTGGTGGATTTATTCGCCGAGCTGGCGCCGGGGGACGATGCGGGGCTGGCGCAATGGATGCGGACGGCATTCCCCGAGCGCGGCGGCGGATATCTGTCGGCTTATTGTGGTTTCCATCCGCCCGAGCGCGTGCTGCTGCGCGAGACCATCAATACGCGCCGGATGACGGAACCAAACTATCTGCCGCAACTGCTGGCCGAGCAGGCCAAGTTGACGGGGCTGGCCGACTGGCACATCAGCGCGTTGCACCCGACGGAGGGCGAACTTTTCACGCCGGCGACGCCATCGCGACCCGGCTTGCTGCTGGGCTTGCCGCTGAGCACGGTGCGCGAGTCGCAGGGCCGCTTGCGCAAACTCGGACTTCGCCCGCGCCGGTTGGAAATAGGCAGTGTCGCGCTGCTGGGCGGTCTCACTCGCCATGTGCGTGAGACCGCGTATCCGCACGCCGCCGTGGTGTGCGAGATCGGGCTGGGGCAGACGCGCGTGTATTTCCTGGCCAAGGACGGCGTGCACACGCCCGCCACACTGCCGCACGGATTGTTGTCGATCATGGAATCGGCGATGAAGGAAATCGGAGCGCCGGGGATTGGCGCCGCGCGGGACGCGTTGTTCGCGCCGACCGACGAACTGCGCAGCCACGGCCGACGGCTCGTGCGCATGCTCACCCGCCATCTCAAACCGGCGGTCGATTATTTCGAGATGCAGACCGGCCAGCCGATCGGCGCGCTTTTCTGCGCCCACCTGCCGGCGAAGCTGGGCTGGTTGGAAGAAACGCTCTGCTCCGCGATCGACCTCGAATTTCTCGTGCCGGACTTCAACACGTGGCTTCCCTCGATCGGCCTGGCGCTCGCGCCCGGTGCGGAGCCTCCGCCACGGTGCTGGTTCCAAGCGCTGAGCTTGGTGGGCCAGTTGACGTCCGGCCCTTCCGCCCCATGAAGCCGAGTCGCGACCCGCTTGGGCTAACCCCGCACTGGCATGTCGACCTGCGGCTCGAATCCGAACTGCCGGAAGACACCATCATTGGGACACGATTTCTCGTGCATGCCGCGTTCTCGGCGGTGGCGCTCGCGTCGCTCGCGTTTGCCGGGCATGAGGCCTACGTCGCCCTCAGTCTGTCCAATCAAGTTCACGATTGGGAAAAACGCATCAACGATAACCGCGCCGAGGTGGCGGACATCACGCGCATGCAGCGGGAATACTCGGTGGAGGCGGTGAAGATCGATCAGGCCTTCGCGCTGGCGCGCCCGCAGCTCTACGTTTCGGAATTGATTTCGAGTCTAGGCCGCACGCGCCCGGAGCGCATCGTGGTCGATTTGATCGAGTGGAACGATGCCGGCGTGGTGATGCGCGGCAGTCTCCGTGAGCGCTCTGATCGCGCGACCGAACTGCTCGGCGTTTACATCGATCAGTTGCGGCGCGATCCGAAGATTGGCCCGCTGTTTCGCGAGATCATGCTGACGGATCTCGATCGCGGTTCGTCCGGTGAGACGCTGCGTTTCGAAATCAAATTCTCGATGAAAGGCAGCACGTGAGCGCGCTCATGACTGTCTTCAAGCGCTGGCCGTATTGCGTGGTGTGTGTGGTGCTCACGATCATCTCGGCCGCCGGGTGGTGGCTGGTGCGCAGTCGCATGGCCGACCTCCAGGCGGTGCATGCCCAGCGGTCCCAAGAAGGAGAGGCGATGCTTGCGTTGTTGGTCGGCGGTTCGACGCAACGGGCCGAACTCGAATT
>JANPIT010000872.1:0-2663 GCA_031425115.1 Opitutaceae bacterium
CGGTGTTCGCGGCGCCCCGCGGGGGCCCTGTAGAAATCCGCCGGGTGACTGGGGCCCGTACAGGCGGATGAACTGGGCGGGGACCCCTGTCCCCTGACACCCGTCCCCTGTTCTAGGCGACTGCGTGGCCTGCAACCGGTGCGTGCAGGTGTGCCCGGTCGGTATCGATATTCGCCAAGGCCTCCAGATGGAATGCATTGGCTGCACCGCTTGCATCGATGCGTGCGACGACGTGATGACGCGACTCAGCCGGCCGCGCGGGTTGATTCGCTATGATTCGCAGAGCGCATTCAGCGGCGGTCGCACCCGCTGGCTGCGCGGCCGCACCCTCCTCTACTTCGGGCTGCTCGTGGTGGGCGCAGGCGCGGCGACGTGGGCGCTTTCGTCCGTGAAGGCCGCGAACTTCGGCGTCACGCGGATGGCCGGGGCGCCCTACATTGTCGACGAGACATCGGTTCGAAATCAGTTTCTCGTGCGCATCGTCAACAAGCGGAACGAGCCCGCGCAGTTCGTCCTGCAGGTGGGCGGCGCGCCGGCCGATATGCGCCGCACCGGCTTCGATGGGACCGTCGCAATCGAAGCGCTCGGTGAGCTGGTGCAACCCCTGGTGATCCAGCAACCGCGCGGCAGCTATGTGGGACCGTATCATTTTCAGGTGCGGATCGCGGACGCCGCCGGGACGTTCCGCCTCGCGCGCGACGTCGAGTTTATCGGACCGGACGCGCGACTCCTGCGCGAAGAGGAAGCACTCAGGAAATGAAAATCCCGGGGGCAAGCCCCGGGGCATTCAACCAACCACACGCCATGCACCTTCCGAATTTTCCAACTCTGGTAGCTACGAGCGTGACAGACGGTGTGGAAAGTCGGCTTAGCGCCAACGGCGCGCATCATTTCCAGCCTGGAGCGACGCCCCAGGAACAGAGTGATGGCGATGAGTCAGCGCTGAAAGCGCGATTGATAGCCCGGGCCTTCAGCCCTCGACGTTTTGCCCTATTTATCCTGGGCCGCTGGCCCAGGCTTTCGATTTGCCGGGCCGTTGGCCCTCGGATCGACGGACCGGAATGGTTTTCACACCGCCCGGTGAGCGAGTGGTTCTTCGTCCACTCGCTCACGCTCGTGGCTACACCCACCAAGCCGAAGCAATGAATACGGAGACTCACATCCCGACGACGAAGTCCCGCCTCTGGCTTTGGTTCGTCGCCGCTTTCTTGATACAACTCGCCGCTTGGGCCGCGTGGTTCGTGATCGCATCGAACAACAAAGTCCAAGAAGTGCCGCTAGCCCCAGCGAAGGGACCGCAATGATTTGCCGCCAAAAAGCACAGAAGGCGCAAAACGGCACCGATCGTCGGCGTCTGATTTTTGCGCCGTTTGCGCCTTCTTGCGGCCAACCCTGAAATGGAACTCGCCGCCGTCAACTCACCCGCCGCCGCCTTCATCGCCGGCCTCGTCACCAGCCTGCATTGCGCAGGCATGTGCGGGCCGCTGGCCTGTTCGCTCATGCCGGTGCGCGGTGACCGTTCCGATGCGCAGACGGTGAGCACGGTTTACCACCTGACGCGCCTCGCGGGCTACGCGACCCTCGGCGCACTGGCAGGGGGAATCGGCCGTGCGCCTCTGCTTTGGCTCTCGCAGTCTGCACTTCGCTGGCTCCCGTGGGTGCTGGTGATCTTCTTCGTCGCGCTGGCGCTGCGCTGGGATCGCTATCTGCCGAAGCTCGCCCTCCTTACTCGCTTCACGTGGAGGCTCCAATCGTGGACGCGCCGGCGGTCGCGCGTCCAGGCGGCCGCAGCCCTCGGGTTCGCCACGCCGCTGCTCCCGTGCGGCCCGCTGTATTTCATCGCCTCGCTTGCCCTCCTCTCCGGGTCCGTCGTGCGCGGCGTCGAGTTCATGCTCGCGTTCGGCCTCGGCACCGTGCCGCTGCTGTGGCTCGCGCAGTCGCAGTTTCACTGGGTGCGACAAAAACTTTCGCCGCTGTGGCTGAGCCGCACCCGCGTCGCACTCGCGCTGACCACTGCGGCCATCATTGGCTGGCGCCTGCGCGCGACGCTCGGTTTCGCCGGCCCTGATCCGCTCAACTTCGTTTGCTTTTAAAATGAGTGCGACCGCCCTCGAAACTCCGCCCCGCGTCGCGTCTGCGAAACTCGCCTGCCGCCACTGCGGAGCGTCGTTGATCGATGCCCGGATGCGCGAGAGCGGTTTCTGCTGCTCGGGTTGCAGCTACGTGTTCCGCCTCGTGCACGAACACGGACTCGCCGGTTACTACCGGATCAAGGATGACGTGACGACACCCGCCGATGCCGCGGTTTTCCAAGCGCGTGACTACGATTGGCTCGAGGCGGCGCAACTCGAAGCCGAAGGTGGGGCTCGCTCTCCGAGCGGGCCTGCGTTCCCGCGCACGCAGCGGTCAAGCCAGGCCGGCTCGGAGAGCCAGCCCTACCTCCCAATTCCCGAACTCACGCTCGACGTGCAGGGCATCTCGTGTGCCGGCTGCGTGTGGCTGATCGAACGCGTTTTTCAACAACTGCCCGGCGCGCGCGACATCAACGTCAACGCGCACTACGGCACCATGCGCCTGCGTTGGGTGCGCGATCAGTTCTCCGCTGCGGAATTCGCGCGCAAGCTTCAGGCCTTCGGCTACCTCGCAGGGCCGGCCGGCGAGAC
>JANPIT010000873.1:0-2920 GCA_031425115.1 Opitutaceae bacterium
AGCCGCTGGGTAGGGGAGCCGCTTTCGGCTCCGGCGGAACAGGAAGCCGTTCCGCTACGGACTCGAACCAGCGGCTTGGGGTCAAGCCGCTCCACCTCCATCACGCTCCTCCCTCAGAAAGAAGTTGCCGCGGAATTTTCGCTCAGGCCAACTCGCGCTCCTCTATTCCCCTATGAAAAACGTCCGTCTCGGCATCGTCGGTCTCGGCAACATCGGTAAGTTTCACACCAGCTACCTGCTCGAGAATAAGATCTCGCGCTGCACGCTGGCGGCGGTGAGCGACGCGTTTGCGCCGAGCATGGAGCCCTTCAAATCGAAGCCGGGCGTGAAGACGTTCGCGAGCGCCGAGGAGATGATTCGCTCAAACGAGATCGACGCCATCGTGATCGCGACGCCGCATTTCCTGCATACGACGCTCGGGATCGATGCGTTGAAGAACGGGCTCCACATCATGGTCGAGAAGCCGATCTCCG
Organism: Opitutaceae bacterium; assembly: GCA_031425115.1. GTDB lineage: Bacteria > Verrucomicrobiota > Verrucomicrobiia > Opitutales > Opitutaceae > ER46. The sequence goes on from JANPIT010000873.1 coordinate 474, forward strand.
CGCACAAGGCCGACGCGGAACGGTTGATCGCGACGGCGAAGGAGCACCCGAATCAAGTCTTCGCCGGGATGTTTCAGATGCGGGTCGAGCCGCGCTACCAGAAGATCCGCAAACTGATTCAAAACGGTGATCTGGGCGAGATCGTGCGGATCAACTGGATCATCACGGACTGGTTCCGCACCGAGGCGTATTACGCGAGCGGCGGCTGGCGTGCGACGTGGAAGGGCGAGGGCGGCGGCGTGTTGCTGAATCAGTGCCTGCATCAGCTCGACATGCTCCAGTGGCTCTGCGGCATGCCCGCGCGCGTGCGCGGTTTCTGCCAACTCGGCCGTTTTCATAACATCGAGGTGGAGGACAATATCACGACCTACCTCGAGTGGCCGAATCAAGCGACGGGGGTATTCGTGTCGTCCACCGGTGAGGCGCCAGGCACGAATCGCTTCGAACTCGTCGGCACGCGCGGCAAGATCGTGCTCGAGAACAACAAGGTGACCTTTACGCGCAACGACGCCGACATGGTCGAATTCAGCAAGACTTCGAAGAGTGGCTTTGCAAAGCCCGAGGTATGGAACATCGACATCCCGGTCGACAACGCGAACAACCCGCACGGGATTCTGATGCAGAACTTCGTCGATTCGATCCTCGACGGCACACCGCTGATTGCGCCGGGTGCGGAGGGCATGGGCTCGGTCGAGCTGGCCAACGTGCTGCTCTACTCGTCGTTGATCAATCAGACCGTGGAGATGCCGATGGACAGCGCGGCTTGGGAGAAAAAGTTGAACCAACTCATCGCCGAATCGCGGCATGAAAAGAAAGTCGCGACGACGACGAGCGAGGATTTCACGAAGTCCTTCAATCGGTAAGGTGCTTTCGCACGATGACTGCGCCCGGCTTGAAAGGTGGAGCGGCTTGTCCCCAAGACGCTGGTTTGGGAGCGGGACAACGCCCTGAAAGCGCGTTAGGGACAACGCGCTCCACCTCGAGCCGCTGGCTGCTGGTGGTTTGGCTGGCGTGCGCGGCGGCCGCTTCGGCGGCGGCGGCTAGCGCGGTTCAGCCGAACATCGTTTTCATCCTGGCGGACGATCTCGGCTTTGCCGACGTGGCGTTTCATGGCGGATCGGCGCCGACGCCACACCTCGACAAACTCGCGCGCGAGGGCGTCGAGCTGACGCAGCATTATGTGGCCGCGACCTGCAGTCCGACGCGCTCGGCGTTCATGTCGGGCCGCTACTGGAGCCGGTTCGGCATCCTCGGGCCGGACAACCGCCGTGCTTTGCCTTTGGATACGGCGACGCTGCCGCGCGCCTTGAAGAGCGTCGGCTATGAGACGGCGCTGACCGGCAAATGGCATCTCGGCTCGAAGTCGGAGTGGGGCCCAAATCATTACGGTTTCGATCACAGCTACGGCTCGCTGGCGGGCGGGGTGGGGCCGTGGGATCATTTCTACAAAGAGGGCGAGTTCGTCAAAACGTGGCATCGCAACGGGCAAATCATCAAGGAGGAGGGGCATGTCACGGATTTGATCGCGAACGAAGCGGTGCAGTGGATCGGCGCGCGCGGGGTGAAACCGTTTTTTCTGTATGTGCCGTTTACGGCGGTGCACCTGCCGTTGAAGGAACCGAAGGCGTGGCTCGAGCGCGTGCCGGCGAGTATCGTGGGCGAAGTCCCGCGGCACTACGCGGCGAGCATCATGCACCTTGACGATGCGGTGGGCCGCATCGTCGCGGCCTTGGAAAAAGCCGGCAAACGCACGAACACGCTGATTGTTTTCACGAGCGACAACGGCGGCAGCTGGGCCGCGAATGCGGACCAGAGTTATCCGGCGGACGATTATCCCCAGGGCAAAATTCCCGCGAGCAATCATCCGTGGCGCGGCCAGAAGGGCCAACTCTACGACGGGGGGATTCGCGTCGCGACGATCGCGAATTGGCCCGGGCAACTGCGCGCCGCGAAAGTCGCCCAACCGATGCACATTGTGGATTGGATGCCTACGATCTCCGCCCTCGCAGGCTACAAGCCGGAGCGCGATCTGAAGTGGGATGGGCGCAATATGTGGCCTCACCTCTCGGACTCGAAGACGCCGTTGGTTGCGCGCACGCTGTATTGGACCACACCGAACGCGACCGCCGTGCGCGAAGGCGATTGGAAGCTCATCGTGCCGACCGCACGCGGTAACAAAGCCGCCGCGGGCAAGCCCGAGCTCTTTAACTTGGCCAGCGATCCGCACGAGAAGAACGATCTCGCCGTGCAACAGCCCGAGCGCGTGGCCGCTCTAATGCAGGTGCATTCGAGGCTCGCCGCCGCCGATCGCGATGCGATGGCGAAGGAGTAGCGGATTGATCGCTCGCGGCCCGTGATGGCTTCGGCCGAAGGTGGAGCGGCTTGACCTCAAGCCGCTGGTTTGGGTCGGTCGAAGCAACTCTACGTGCGCTTGTCCTGAAGCGGCT
>JANPIT010000874.1:0-2459 GCA_031425115.1 Opitutaceae bacterium
TGGTTCGACACGAAGTTCACGAACCTGATCGCGAGCACGCCGAATTTCCGAAGCGTGGAAAACATCCAGCGGGCGCGCACGCGGGGCGCGGAGGTGACCGCGCAGGTGGTGGTCGCGCGGGCGACGGAGCTGCGGGGCAGCTACACCTATCTCGAGGCCGAGAATCTTACGGCGGGCAACCGACTGCTGCGGCGGCCACGGCATCGGGCGAGTGCAGACCTGTGGCGCGACTTCGGCGCCGGTTTCAGCGGGGGCGGCGGCGTGGCGCTCACTGCGCAGCGCGAGGACGTGAGCGCACAGAACTTTCGTCGCATCGATGGCGAGAATTTCACGGTCGTGCGGGTTTTCGGTGCGTGGCAGGCGACGTCGCGACTGACGGTGAAGGCGCGGCTCGAAAACCTGCTGAACGAAAGCTACGAGGAAGTGCACGGCTACCCGGCGCTGGGGTTCGGGGCGTTTGCGGGCGTGGAGTGGAAATTCTGAGTAGCCACTGTCAATGCCCGCGAGGAAGCTCCGCCATGCTTTTCCGCCCGCTTCGTCTCGGTGTGTTGAGCCTAGCTTTGATCGGCGGTCTCGCGGCGGCGGAGTCCAACCCCGCTGCGACGCGCTTGACTGCCGATTATGTGCCCGATGTGCCGGCGCTCGCGACCCCGGCCGCGAGCGAACTTCGAGAACTGGTGGAGCGGTTTCGGGTCGATCGCGCGGAACTCGAGCGGTTCTACGACGTGAAAGGCTCCGCGCTGCGAGCGCGGCGAATGCGGGAATTTCTGGAAACCTGGCGCACGCGGCTCGCGACGATCGATTTTGAAAAACTCGGCGTCGAGGGCCGGATCGATGCCACGCTCCTGCGCACGCGGCTCACCCACGAGCTACGGTTGCTGGCGCGGGACGAGCAGCGCTCGGGCGAGATGGCCGTAGTGCTGCCGTTTGCCGCGGAGATCGCGAGCTTGGAGGAAAAACGCCGGCTACTTGAACCGATGGACGCCCGCGCGGCGAGCGGCGCACTCGAACGCATCCGCATCGCGCTCGAGAAGACACGCGCAGGGCTCGAGGCGGGCTTAAAGAAGCCAGCGGACAAAGGGACCAAGGAGGGCGCGGAGACGCCGACGAAAAAGGAAAAGGTCGAACCGATCACGGTGTCGAAAGTCCTGGCGGCGCGCGCGGTGCGGCGGCTCGACGAACTGCAGGGCACGCTGAAGGAATGGTTCGCGACCTTCGATGGCTACGACCCGATGTTCAGCTGGTGGACGCGCGAGCCGTATAAGCAGCTTGGTGACGCGCTGACGGATTACCGGAAATTCCTTCGCGAAAAAATCATCGGCATCGATCCGAAGGCGAAGGAAGAGCCGATCGTCGGCGACCCGATTGGGCGCGCGGGATTGATGGAGGAACTGGAAAACGAATTTGTCGCCTACTCGCCGGAGGAGCTGATCGCGATTGCGGAGCGGGAGTTTGCGTGGGTTGAGGCTGAGCTGAAACGTGCGGCCCGAGATATGGGCCTCGGCGACGACTGGAAAGCGGCGCTGGAGAAGGTGAAGGCGAATCATGTCGAGCCCGGTCAGCAGCCGGCGCTGGTGCGCGAACTGGCCTTGGAGGCGGCGCGATTCGTGACGGAGCGCGATCTGGTCACCGTGCCGCCGCTGGCGGCGGATGTATGGCTTTTGCGGATGCTCTCGCGGGAGCGTCAGAAGGAGGCGCCGTTTTTCCTCGGCGGGAGCGATATTCATGTGGCGTTCCCGACGGACGCGATGACCCTCGACGAAAAGCTGCAGAGCCTGCGGTCAAACAACCGGCATTTTTCCCGCGCCACGGTGTTTCACGAGTTGGTGCCTGGCCATCATCTGCAGTATTGGGCGAAGGCGCGGTTCAATCCGCACCGCGAGCTATTCACGACGCCGTTCTGGATGGAGGGCTGGGCGCTGTGGTGGGAGTTTCACCTCTGGGATTTGAAGTTCATGGTGACGCCCGAGGACCGGATTGGGGCGCTCTTCTGGCGGGCGCATCGGTGCGCGCGGATTATTTTCTCACTGAAGTTTCATCTCGGCGATTGGACGCCGGAACAGTGCGTGGACTTTCTTCTGGAACGCGTGGGCCACGAGCGTTGGACGGCGACGGGTGAGGTGAGGCGGTCGTTCAACGGTATTTGGTCACCACTCTACCAAGCGGCTTACATGCTCGGCGCGCTGCAGCTTCGTTCGCTCTACCAGCAACTGGTGGTGACGGGGAAAATGCCGGAGAAGCAGTTTCACGACGAGATTCTGCGCGGCGGCACGATGCCGATCGAAATGGTTCGGGCGCGGCTCACGCAACAAAAGCTGCCACGGGATTTTCGGGCAACTTGGCGGTTTGCGGAGTGAGAATCTCGCATGCGTTTCAGCCACGGAAGGAACCACTAATGGCTTTCGCAATGGCGAAACCTTGAATTGAGCTACGGCTAATCGCCTTCGCGGAAAGAATGG
>JANPIT010000875.1:0-2913 GCA_031425115.1 Opitutaceae bacterium
GCGTGCAATCCGCCGAGGAACTCGTTCTTCCCGAGGTCCGCCGCCTCTGCGCGGACGCCTCCGGCATCTGGACGCGCGACGCCGCCTCCGCTGAGCGCATCGCGGCGCTGCCCTCCCCTCCGCCGATCCTCGCGGCCGCCGATCTCGCCCATGTGTTTTTCCGTGCCTCGCCGCCGCCCCGCGCCACACCAGGCCGACTGACCGTCGTCGCCAATTTCGATTTCGACGCGTGGCCCGGCCAATCCGCCGCCCTCCGCGCCCTCAGCCGACTGCCGGCCAGCGATCGCGTTTGGCTTGCCCAAGAATCGCGCGCGCTCCCCGGCGCCGAACGCGCCCTCTTCGCCGCACTCCCCGCTGCCGAACAGGCCCGCTGGCGCCTCGCCTCCCCCGAGCAACCCGGCGCTCCGCTCGAAACCGTTCTCGCGCAGTGGCCCAGCGGCGAGTGGCTCGTCACCGCGCGCTATCACGCCGCACTCGCGGGTGCCTGGGCTCAGTCGCGCGTCGTGGTGATTTCAACCAACGAAAAACTGCGCGCCGCCGCGCGCGACATTCACGCCCCTGCGCTCTCGCGCGAGGCAGACGAAGCGACGGTCGCGCGCGCGCTCGAAGTCGCCGCGCCCGCTGCGCCGCCGCATGCGCTGGCCGACCGCGCTTTCGACGCCTGCGCGGCGTTTCTGCGCTCCGCAGTTGCGCACCAGCGCTGAAGTCCCTTAGGCAGAGCGGTCCATGGCGGCACTTGCCCTTTCCTTCGGCTTCTTCCTGTTCGTGACGTTCGTCGGTCGAGCGACGCTCACGGCCTGCCGTTGGCACGCGGGCGTGCTCCGCGCCTGGCTCCTCGCTCCCGCGACCGGCCTCGCCGTCATCGTGCTCGGCGTGACACTCCTAAACCAAGCCGGCCTCCCCGTCCGCGCCTTCGCCTGGCCGCTCACCGTCGGCCTCGGCCTCGCCGCTGCCGCGATCTTCGCCTGGCGACGTCCCGCGCTCCCGTGGCGCGCCCTCGCGCCGTTTTTCGCGATCGCCCTCTTTTCTCTCCTCTGGACTGGCTGGCCGATGCTGCGTTTCGGTTTCGGTTGGCTGAGCTACGTCAACGACGACTACGTCAACTACTGCCTCGCTGCAGAACGCTTCAAGGACTTCGGCTTCTGGCGCGTGCCCACCTTGGAAGAACTCGGCGGCACCGACGTCGCCCAATATTATTGGTTCATGCATGTGCCGGGCCTCATGCGCTTCGGCAGTGAGCTGACGCTCTCGTGGATTTCCGCACTCACCGGCGTGAAATCCCTGGGCATCTTCATGCCGGTCATCGTTGGCCTTGGCCTCATCCAACTCTTCTCCGCCGCCGCACTCGTGCTCCACCACGGCCGCTTTCGGCGCCGCGCGCTGATTGCCGCCGCCCTTCTCGCGGCCAGCCCGCTCTTCATGCTGGGCACACTTTACCAGCTGATCGCCCAGGTCGGCGGACTTGGCCTGCTCCTCGCCGCTACCGCCATCCTCACCACGCGCCTGCCCGCGAAACGCCGCCGGCTCATCCCCCACATCCTCGCGCTTTCCATCGTCGGCAGCGCCCTCGCCGTCTTCTACCCCGAGGTCACCGCCTTCGCCGTCCTGACCGCTGTCACCGTCATGGGCATCGATGCCCTGCGCCGCCGCGAATTCCCTGCGACCCGCCTGAGCCTCTTCGTCTACGGGATTGTCGGCGTCGTCGTCCTGCTCCGCTACAACGTCCTCGCCTACGTCTTCACCATCATGCTGCAGATGGGCTCGGGCTTCCGCAGCGTCGACCTCTCGCTCTCCCTCTTCCCGTATTTCATGATCCCGACGGGCCTGGCCAACTTGTTTGGCCTGATGCCGCTCTCGATCAATTTCGCCGAGCCCTTCACTTCGCTCACCATCATCACTGGCCTGATTGCTCTGCTCACCGCGCTGGCCTTCGCCGTCCGCGATTCCTTCCGGGCCGCTCCGATGGCCGTGCTACTCGTCGTTCAGTTCGTCCTCGCGCTGAAGCTCATGCGCTCCGGCAACGACTTCGGCCTCTACAAAATCGCGATGTTCATGCAGCCGGCCCTCGCCGCCGCCCTCGCTGCCGCTCTCCTCAAACTCCCGCGTTCGGGCTTCCTTGCGCCCATCGGCGTCCTCCTCGCGGTCGCCTGCTGCGCCCCGACCGCCCTCTATTACACCGGCGTCTCCCAAGGCGAAAAAGCCGGCGGCATCACCGAGGCCAAACTCGCCTCCATCCTTGGCACCACGCCGCCTGCGATCCCCGCGAACACCCGCCTCCTCTGCGACATCAACAACCTGGTCGCCGCCAAGGTCGCCGCCTTTCAACTCCGCGGCACCGATCTGCGCTTCCTCTCCCGCGACTACTACCAACAGATCGCGCCGATCGAGTTCGAGCGCCTCGGCAACACCCTCGTCAGCCTCCACCCGCGCTTCGACGATCTCCAACGCACCCGCGCGATGCTCTCTGCTCGCGACGATGCCACGATCCGCACGCATACTGTATTTGAGGATACGCCGGCCATTACGTCCTTCCGCGCGCCCGCCCTCAGCTATGGCCGCGAGGGCAAGACCGACGCCTACCTGCTCCTCGACGAACCGCTCGGTCTCTTTAACAAGCTGCGCGTCGCCGCCGATGCCCAGGCCACGACCTATTTCAAATACCTTCCGGCGTCCGCCGCGCGCAACCATCTCGTCTTCGTGCACACCGGCCGCGGCAATCATTACTACCTTGGCGATCGGAACCGCATCGCGATTTACCAACAGGAAGCCGACCCGTATACAAAACAGCAGGACATCACCGGCCTTGGCCGTTTTCTCCTCCTCCGCGTCGAGCAGCCCGACGAAGAAATTTACCTCCGCATCGCCGCATCGAAAACGTTCATGGGCCGCGGTCACACCGCCTGGTCTCCCGGT
>JANPIT010000876.1:0-4338 GCA_031425115.1 Opitutaceae bacterium
TCTCATGCAACGATGTAAAGATGGCGGTGGCACCGGCCTGCCGGATCTCACCGAGCGTGACCGTGTCGCTCGGCCCAAACCAGCGCATCGCTTCGTCCATCAAGTTCTCCATGGAAGCGCGAGTTGAAGCGAAATCCGCGCTTGCTCAACGCTGCAAGTTGTCGGCGAATCAAACGCAGCTGTTCCGGCCGCACCCTCGCGGCCCCGCTTATCGTCGGCGCCTGACCCGCCGACCCGAGCTTTAACCAACTGACCGTTCCTCGCCATGACACCCCTGCTCCACTCCTCGTTGCCCTCGTTCGTCGGCCGGTTATTCGGCCTGGCCGCTCTCGGGTCGCTCTCGCTCGCCGCCACCTTCGCGCAAGTGGCCCCTCCGGCACCCGTCGCCCCCAAGGCCGCCGCGCCCGCGGCTCCGGCCAAACCCGCCGCGCCCGCGAAAGACGAAACCGTCACGCTCTCCGCCTTCATCGTATCCACAGAACTTGATACCGGTTGGTCCGCCAACGAAACGCTGTCCGCCACGCGCACGAAACAGGCGCTCAAGGATGTGCCGGTAAACATCGACGCGATCACCGCCGATTTCATGGAGGATCTTGGCCTCTTCACGATCGATGAAGTCGCCAACTTCGTCGCCAACGCCTTTGCCCCGCCCACGATGGAGAATGACAACCAGAGCGGCGCGATCGCCTTTCGCGGCCTCAGCGGCTCGACCGCGTCACGCAACTACTTCCGTTGGTATATCCCGAGCGACAACTACAACGTCGAGCGCGTCGATTTCGGCAAGGGCTCCAACTCCCTCATCTTCGGCGATGTCGAGCCCGGCGGCCAGGCCTCCATCTTCACGAAACGCGCACAGATGAAAAATTTCGGCGAGGTGTTCGCCTACTTCAATCATTACGGCGCGTATCGCGTGCAGCTCGACTACAACCGCAAGCTGCGCGACGGACTCGCGTTTCGCTTCAACGCCGTGAAACGCGAGGAACGGACTTATCAGGATGCATCCACCTTCGCGCTCGAGGGTCAGACGCTGACGACCTCATGGCGCCCGTTCCGCAACACCAACGTCCGCCTCGAATATGAGCGCGGCGATTTCGCGAATGTCCGCGGCTTCGGCGGCCTCTCGATTCGCGAGCGTTCCGGCCGCTCGCGCGCTTTCACGACCGACCGCCTCTATTACACCTCCGACGGTGAATACATCCAACGTGCGTCCCTGCCGGCCGCCGACCGCGCCAATGCCGCTGACGGCGGCTCGCCCACGCTGATCGAGGGCGGGTTCTTCGACGTCATCATGCGGGATGCCGCCGGCGCGGTCGTCGGCACGAAACGCTTCAACGCGTATCCCAAGCACTACAATCTTCGCGGTTCCTTCGACCGCCAGGGTCGGCCGTTTTCCACCTACTCGGCCACCATCGAACAGCGCATCGGGCCCGTCGGCCTCGAGGTCTCCTACAATCACCAGAAGCAAACGGCCAAGCGCACCGATAATTTTTTCTCGAGCACGATCAGCGTCGAGGTGAATGGCCGGCCCTACATCGAGACCGAGCTCGACGAGAAAAATTTCGGCAACGAGGTCGACCAGTTCCGCGGCACCGCCGTCTACAATTTCGACAAATTCAAATGGATGCAGCAGCTCCTCGTCGCCAGCGCCGATTACCGCGAGGACTGGGTGAAAAATTACCGCTTCAACCACTACAATGTGAAGCGCGTCGAAAACGGCACCGCCTCCACGTTCAACACAAACTCGGACCGCGTCCGACTCCGCCTCTACCTCGACGACCCGCGGTTCTACTCCCGCGCGCTGTTCGATTCGATGAAGCTGAGCGCGCTGCCGGAGACAAACGAGGTCCACATTCGCCGGCTCGCGTCGTTCCCCTCCGGGACGAGTTCGACGGACGGCACAGAGTGGCGCCAGGCCTCGGCGGTTTCATTTTCCAGCAGCGGACGTTATTTCAACGGTCGCTTGTTGACGCTCGCCGGCGTGCGGCACGACTGGAATCGGACTTATGAATACAACGGCGTGCGCACCTTCGGCCCATTTAATGAGGAAGTGCCGCCACCGAAGCGCAAAGACGCGCTGCCGGGCGAATACGTCGAGAACAAGGAGCTCCATCTGGAAAATACCAGCCTCTCGGGCGGCGTCACCGTGCGCCTGACGAAGGGCCTCAATTTCTACGGCACCTACTCCGAGTCGTTCCGCTTCCAAGGCCAACGCACGTTTGACCGCGAGCGCTTCGGCCCCATCACCGGCGTGACCAAGGAGGTCGGACTCAAGGGAGATTTCTGGAAAGATCGCGCGAGCGTTACGCTCGGAGTTTTCGACATCGATCGTCAGAACGTCGCGCTGAGTTTCAACGGCATCACTGGCATCGATTTCAACACCACCGAAATCGAGGATCTGATGAATCCGAACAACGTCCGTCCGGGCGATCCCGGCTACAAATTCGCCGAGGAAGGCACGGCCAGTGCCGCGCGCAACTACCGCTCGACCGAGAATTCGCGCGGCGCCGACGTGACGCTCATCCTGAAGCCCACCGATACGCTGCGGCTGCGCTTCACGCTCGCCCGCACGCAAGTGGAGGGTCAACCCGACCTGTCGTCCTTCCGCGGCTATTACAATGCGGCCGTCGCGCGCGGTGACGAAAGCGCCGCTTTGCTCAGCGAGGCGAGGAACCTCCTCGATACCCTCGACATCGACACGAAGCCAACCGGCCCGCGGGCGTCGCCTTGGTCCGCGAGTTGGGCGGCCCAGTATGGATTTCCGCGCGACAGCTACAAATGGCTGCGTGGCGTGAGTGTCGGCATGAACGGAAGCTGGCGCGACGATTATCTCCTCGGCATCAACCGCGGCCAGGAGCTCGTGGGTGGTGCCACGCATCTGATGCACGGATACATTTCCCGCACGCAGAAAGTCTGGCGGCAGAACGTGACGCTCCGGGCCGAAGTGCGAAACATCACCGACCTCGAGAACGGCAAGCTGCGCAAGACCGGCTTCACCACGCTCCTCGACGGCCGTAACGTCTACCGCTACGTTTACGTGGTGCCGACGGAGTTCAACTTCTCAGCCCGCGTGCGGTTCTGAGGCGCGCGAAGCGCTTCTAGATTAAGCGCGGTGCCTGTTTCGGACCGTTCCACCACGCCCTCTCCGGTAGCTTCGCCTGCTTGCCTCCCTCGTCGTTCGACGTCATTTTCCTCCCATGCCCACCGACGACTTGCTGGCTCGCATCACGATTGATCCGCGCGTGTGCCACGGGAAACCTTGCGTGCGCGGCCTGCGCTACCCGGTCGAGTTTCTCCTCGAACTGTTAAGCAGCGGCATGACGCCTGCGCAAGTGCTCGCCGATTACTCCGACCTCGAGCCCGATGACTTGCGCGCCGTCCACGCCTACGCCGCCCGCTTGAGCCGCGTCAATCGCATCGAGCCGCTCGCGGTGTGAAGCTGCTCATCGACGCGCAACTGCCGCATCGACTGGTGCGCGAGTTCGCCGCCGCCGGGATTGACGCGGTTCATCCGCAGGATCTCCCCCAGGGCAACCGCACGCCGGACAACGAGCTGACCGCCCTGGCTCTGCGTGACGGCCGGGCCGTCGTCACGAAAGATGCCGACTTCGTCGCCTCGTTCTGGCTGCGGCGGGAACCGCGGAAACTTCTGCTCATCTCGACAGGTAACATCACCAACGACGCGCTTTGGTCCCTCTTCGCCGCCAACCTACCGGCGCTGAAATCAGCGCTCGCTGCACACGACTTCATCGAGCTGAGTCGCACAACCCTGACCGTTCACGCTTGAGAGATCAGCGACTGCGCAGGCCGGTCGGCGGTGAGCGTGGCAAGCCCGCGACGAATAAAGCCGCCGCCAAAACCAAAGCGCATAACCTCTTCCCGATGCCAGCCTCTCCCCGTCTCCCCTGCTCGCTCCGCCTCCTCCTCCTCTTCCTCGCGCCCCTTTCCCTTCTTCCGGCTGCCGAGCCGGCGCGGTCACCCAACGTCCTCTTCATCGTCGTCGATGATCTCACCCCGTCGCTCGGCAGCTACGGCCATCCCGTCGTCAAATCCCCCCATATCGACCGACTCGCGGCGCGCGGCGTCCGCTTCGATCGCGCTTACGCCCAGTATCCGCTCTGCAACCCGAGCCGCGCCTCCTTCCTCAGCGGACGCCGGCCCGAAACCACGGGTATCTATGTTCTCACTACGCCCGTCCGGACCCAACTCCCCGACGCCGTCATGCTGCCGCAGTATTTTCGCGAACGCGGCTACTACAGCGCCGGGGCTGGAAAGGTGTTTCACAACGCCCGCACCAGCGACGTCAAGTCGTGGGATTTCTACGAAGACGCCGCTAGCCGC
>JANPIT010000877.1:0-4933 GCA_031425115.1 Opitutaceae bacterium
CGCGAGACGGACAAGCCGGTCTCGATCAAGGCCACGGAAAAATTCAAACCCGACGTAAAAATCGGCGACCCGATCATGGTCGAGTTCATGGAGAAGAACAAAGTTCAGGTGATCGAGGTCTCACCTGAGACGGGGAAGAAAAAGAAAACGGCGCCGGTGAAGAAGTAGGTCAGAGCTGGACAGACTCCCTCATAAATACGAGCGGAGTAATCTGGAACTCAGGAAATCAGGAACGAGCCAAGCCACGGCCAAAGATTCGGTTCTCTGAGATCGGTTTTCCTGAGTTCCTGATTTCCACATTCAAACTGCTTGGGCTTCGTGGCTCCCTTATGGGAAGAACGGGAATAGCCGCTTCAGCTCGTTCTTGTCGGGCTGGCTGCCGTATTCGCAGATCTCAAAGGCCTCGGCGTGTTTCACGTTGCCGGCGGCTTCGCCCGGATACCAGACGGCCAATTCTTTCTGGAAGCGCGCGGCGATAGCCTGGTAATTGCGGCTGCGCATTTGTCGGACTTGCTGTTTGCGACGCTCCTGGCCGGCGGGGTCGGCCGGATAGAGCGAGGCGTCGCCATTGGCGCCGCCCTCGGCGAACTGCGAGATCATCACACCGATCGCGTCCATCTTCTGCTCAATCACCGAATCGATGCTGATCACGATGTCGGGCTTCGACGGCTGAGGCTTCTGGAAACGATCGGTGTAATACATGAACACCGGGTTTTTCTTCATCGGGGGCACGTCGGGGCAGAAGAACGGCACCGTGACCATAAACGCGGCGTCCTGCACGAGCACGCCGGTGTAGCGATGGTCGGGATGGTAATCGTTGGTGCGGGGTCCGAGCACGAGATCGGCGTTCCAGAGACGGATGAGGCGCGTGAGCGTGCGGCGGTTTTCGAGGGTGGGTTCGAGCTCGCCGTCGTGATTGTCGAGGACCACGCCCTGCACGCCGAGGATCTTGTGCGCGGCGTCGACCTCGGCCTTGCGCCGTTTGGCGAGCGGGCCGCCGGCCTCGCGCCAGTGGCCGATGTCGCCGTTCGTGACGGAGACGAGCAGCACGTGGTGGCCCTGTTTGGCCCACAGTGCACTCACGCCGCCGGTTTGAAGCTCGCAGTCGTCGGGATGGGCGCCGAAGGCGATGATGCGGAGCTTGCCGTCATTGGCGGGAGGCATCTTGACGCCGGGGATCTGAGAAAACGCGGTGGCGGTGGCGAGCAGGGTGGCGAACAGTGCGCGAACAAGCATGGGTCGTGTAATCATGGGGAAGGGGGAAAAGCTCCAAGGACCAAGCTCCAAGCACCAGAGAATGTTCAAGGACAAATCACCAACGTGCTCCGGGAAATGAGTAGGGCTTGGAAGTTGGAGTTTCTCTGGAGTTTGGCGTTTGGCGCTTGGAGCTTTCTATTTCTGTTAATCTTTTTCTTCTGCGCCGAGCTTCTGGTGAAAGAGAAAGATTGGCCGAACGACGGGAATGCGCGGCTCGACGTGTCCGGCTTTCGCTGAAAGCTCTGCGGGCATGCGTCGTTTACTTTGCCTGCTTGTCCCGGTGGCGATGATCGCTTGCGCCACGGCGGCCGAAACTCCGCCCGCGTTCGCCGATGCGTCGGCGCAGCGTTATCACCTGACGCGACGGGCGAGTGAGATCGATGCCCGCGCGCGCGAATACGCGGCGATCGATTACACGTTCAAAGACAAGGCCGGCAAAGTGCAGGACCTGCAGCACGCGGTCGTCGACACGCGCGTGACTCCACGCGGCCGACTGGTGATTTGGTTGATGGGCTACAACGCACCGCTGTTCGAGCGGCTGGGCGACTACGGCTTGCACGCGATCCAGGTGCACTACGCGAACAAATGGTTCGGGATCATTCCCGCGAAGGCGCGCGACGACGGCACCAGCCTGGGCAAGATGCGGCTCGAGGCGGCGACGGGTGAGGATCACACCACGCTCGCCGAGATCGCGCAGGCGGACGGGATGAAGGAGCGCGCGTTGCAATTCGTGAAATGGCTGGCGAAGGAGCACCCGCAAGGGAAGTGGGAGCAGTTTCTCGCGGCGGACGGCAAAGGCCTGCGTTGGGAAAAGGTGATCATGTCGGGCAGCTCGCATGGCGCGACGACCGCCACCCGTTTTGCGGTGCACCAACGCGTGGATCGGGTGGTGGCGTTCTGCGGGCCGCGCGATCAGCTGGAGACGTGGCATGGGTTTCCGTCGGCCACGCCAGCGAATCGGATTTTTGGATTCAGTCACGTGCTCGATGGCGGGTGGACCGGCGATCACTATTGCCGTTCGTGGCAGATGCTGGGCCTGCACCGCTACGGTCCGATCGTGAACGTCGACGCGAGCGCGCCGCCGTTTGGGAATACGCGGCGGCTCACGACGCAGTTCGACGTGAAAGGCGATGCGAAAAAGGCGCACAGTTCCGTCACACCTGGCACTGCCGCCGGAAAAGGGCCGGACGGCAAATATCTGCACGAGGCGGTATGGCGTTATATGTTCACGCATCCCGTCGAGCAGACCGGTGCGCCCGTGCCGATCGATCCGGACTGCAGCGTGAAGTGAATGCGGCGCGTGGCGTGTGGCGGGGCGTCGTGCTTTGGACCGGAAGACAGGACGGCGGAGGCGGGATGGACGGGGTATGGCTTGGGTTAAGGACCTCGGAAGAATTCACCGCGAAACGACAGCGCGTGTGAGCGTGTGAATGTGCTCTAACCGTTCTTTCCTTTGACAGGATGAACAGGATTTCGAACCAGGATTGACAGGATTCCCCGTCCTACGGAGGTGTGCTCAACCTCGCTCCGTCAATATAATCAGACTCGCGAGCGCGCGGGGACTTTGCACCGTGGGGAGACTATGCGTGCTCTATTACCCCTCCTCGTCCTCGCACTGGCTGCGGTGGCCCGCGGCGCCACGGCGTCCTATGACCTCGTGATTTACGGCGGCACCAGTGGCGGCGTGGCGTCGGCCATCCAAGCCGCGCGGATGGGCAAGACGGCGGTCGTGATCGAACCGACCCAGTTTCTGGGCGGGCTTACGACGGGTGGACTGGGGGCGACCGATATCGGCAACAAGCGGGCGATCGGCGGCATCTCGCGAGAATTCTACGGAAAAATCTGGGAGCACTATCAGAAGCCGGAGAGCTGGACGCGGCAGAAGCGTGAAGAGTATGTGAACCGCAAGGGCGGGGTGAACGATCCGAACGAGAAAACCATGTGGACCTTCGAGCCGCACGTGGCGACGAAGGTTTACGACGAGATGCTCGCGCAGGTGAAAGACAAGGTGACGGTGGTAAAGGGCGAGCGCCTCGACCTCCGCGCGGGGAAAGGCGTCGTGAAGGATGGCGCGCGGATTGTGCGCATCGTGATGGAGAGCGGCCGCGTGTTTGAGGGAAAGATGTTCATCGACTCGACCTACGAGGGAGACCTGCTGGCGAAGGCGGGCGTGAAGTATCATGTCGGACGCGAGGCGAATGCGGTTTACGGCGAGACGATCAACGGCGTGCAGGTGAAGCACTCGGTCAGCCACCAGTTCACCAAGCAGGTCGATCCTTACGTCAAACCGGGCGATCCGAGGAGCGGGGTGCTGCCGGGCATCGAGACGGGCGGGCCGGGCGAGGAATTCTCCGGCGACCGGAAAGTGCAGGCGTATAATTTTCGGATGTGCACGACGGATGTGCCGGAGAACCGCGTCGCGTGGGTGAAACCGGCGAACTATGATCCGAAGTGGTTCGAGCTGTTGCTGCGCAACTTTGAGGCGGGCGACCACCGCGTGCCGTGGAACCCGGTGTGGATGCCGAACCGGAAAACGGATACGAACAACAATTACGCGATCAGCACGGATTTCATCGGGCAGAACTGGGACTATCCCGAGGCGGATTACGCCACGCGCGCCAAGATCTGGCGGGCGCATGAGGATTGGCAGAAAGGTCTCATGTGGACGCTGGCGAACAATCCGCGCGTGCCGGAGAAGGTGCGGGCGGAGTTCGTGCGCATCGGCCTGGCGAAGGATGAGTTTCTCGATAACGGCAACTGGCCGCGCCAGCTCTACGTGCGCGAAGCGCGCCGGATGATCAGCGATTATGTGATGACGGAGAAGAACTGCACGCGCGCGGAGGTCGTGCCGGACAGCGTGGGCATGGGCGCCTACAACATGGATTCGCACAACATCCAGCGCTACATCACGAAGGATGGCTTCGTGCGCAACGAGGGCGACGTGCAGGTGCGCGTGCGGCCGTATCCGATCAGCTCTCGCAGTCTGCGGCCGAAGGCGGCGGAGTGCACGAACCTGCTTTCTCCGACGTGCCTGAGTTCCTCGCACATTGCGTTTGGCAGCATCCGCATGGAGCCCGTGTTCATGGTGCTCGGCCAGAGCTCGGCGACGGCGGCAGTCCACGCGATCGAGCAGGGCGTCGAGATCCAGAAGATCGATCCGAAGAAGTTGCAGGAGCGGCTACTCAAGGATGGCCAAGTGCTCGACTTCGAGAGCGCGGCGCTGGCGGAACGCATGGTGCTGCCCAAGTCGCGGCTCGAGGGGGTTGTCGTCGATGAGCTGGAGGCAACCTTGAAGGGCTTCGACCGTAATAGCTCGGCACACCCGGTGTATGTGGATTCTGGTTACCACCACGATGGCAACGCCGCGAAGGGCGATCAGTCGGCGCGTTTCGTGCCGGAGCTGCCCAAGGCGGGCCGCTACCAGATTTTCGTGGCGTATCCCTGGAACGCCAACCGCGCGTCCAACGTGCCGGTGACGATCAAGCACGCCGACGGCGAGACGAAGGTCACCCTCGATCAGAAGAAAAAACCTGCTGTGCGCGAGCTGCTGCAGCCGGTCGGCACGTTTCGTTTCGAGAAAGGCAAAGCGGGCTACGTGGAGATTTCCAATGCGGGCACGGAGGGCTTCGTGGTGATCGACGCGGTGCAGTGGGTCGAGGCGAAGTGAGCGCGGACG
>JANPIT010000878.1:0-1933 GCA_031425115.1 Opitutaceae bacterium
TGGTCGCGATGCGCGAAGAGGAAGGGCTTGCCGGGTTTCATCCGCACGCGCCAGAGGTCGGGGGGGAGTCCGAGTCGTGCGAGCGCGGGCTTGACCTGATCACGATCTCCGACTGACA
This sequence comes from Opitutaceae bacterium, assembly GCA_031425115.1. Taxonomy (GTDB): domain Bacteria; phylum Verrucomicrobiota; class Verrucomicrobiia; order Opitutales; family Opitutaceae; genus ER46. Next base: position 119 of record JANPIT010000878.1, read on the forward strand.
CGCCGCCTGAGATGAGGAGGAAATCAGCCGCGGTGCAAAGCTCGGCGAGTGTGGCGAGAGTGTCCTCGAAGTCATCGCCGCAATGCGCGAGGCGCACGTCGTGAATGCCATCGCGCGCGAGCAGGGCGCGGAGCATCGGGCCGTTGCTGTTGTAGATCTGGCCGGGCGCGAGCTGCGTGCCGGCGGCGGCCAGCTCGTCTCCTGTGCTGAGAACGGTGACGCGCGGCGCGGCGCGCACGCGGGCGGTGACGATGCCTTGCGAGGCGAGCAGCCCGATGCGCGCAGGAGTGAGGCGCGCGCCTCTGCTGATGGCGAGCTGGCCGATGCAAAGATCGGCTCCTGCGCGGCGGATGTTTTCTCCGGGCTCGACTGGCTCGCGGCAACTTATCTGGTTGTCAGCGAGCACATCGACATCCTCCTGCATGATCACGGCGTCCGCGCCGGAGGGAAGGGGAGCGCCAGTGAAGATGCGGATCGCGGCGCCGGGTTCGAGCTTTAATCCGAGATCGAGTCCGGCGGGTTGCTCGGCGGTCACGCGAAGCGGTTTCATATCATGCGAGTCAGCGGCACGCAGCGCGTAGCCGTCCATGCTGGAGTTGTCGAAGGGCGGGCTGCTGACTCGCGCGATGACATCGTGCGCTGCAAAGCGGTCCAGCGCGTCAGCGAGCGCGACGTTTTCGGGAGGACCCTCGCGCGTGATGTCGAGGATGCGGCGCCGGGCTTCGTCCTCGCTGATCATTTGACGACGGGCGGCAGCTCCACCGGCAGCGGTGCGAGATCGGCGGCGGGTGAGGGCGTGATCGGCGGAGGGGAAAGGGGGATGGTTTGCGTGGGGATCGGCGAGGGCTGCGAGGCGAGGCCATCTGGCGAGAGGAATTCCGAGGGCGTGACTGGTGAGATGGGCGGCGGCTGCAAAGGCATGGGTTGGTCTGACGGCGCGGCGGGAGAGGCCGGAGTTTGCGCGCCTTGCATCTTGGGCTGGTAGGAGACGATGTTGCCGATGCGCGGATTTCCCTCAATGATGTCGGCGGTGATGAGGTTGGGTTTCTTTTCCGGCGAGACCTTGATGCGTCCGCGCGCGCCTGTGGCGTCGAGTGTGCTGAGGATGTGCCCGGCGGGGATGTTTACTTTTGACTGGGTGCGGATGAGCACGAAGCGCTGGTCGGGGTTCACCAGCTCGACGAGGCCGATGAGGAAGGTCTCGCCTTCGGGTGAGTTCTCGGAGCCTTCAATTTTGCCGTCGTCTTTTCGATCCAGAATACCGCAGCCCGCTAAAGAGAGGCCGAGCGCGAGACTGAGCATGATGGATATGAGGCGCGGCACGGAGTTGAGTTTCAATTCATGGCCACGCCGCCGTTGCGGGCGCGCTGGAGGCCCCAGTTCATGAGCACCTGGCCGTCCGCCCAGATGTACTTCGTTTTGGTGCCGAGCTGCACGAGGATGACGGCGCGTCCACCGCGCGCAGCGGTGGAGATGAGGCAGCGGCCCGCGGCATTGGTGTAACCGGTCTTCATGCCGTTGCATTCGGCCATGCGACCGAGGATTTCATTCGTGTTCTCCAGCGTGACGGTGCGGCCGCTGGCGAAGCGGAAGGAGTAAAACCGGCGGCGCACAATGTCGCGGATGGTCTTGCTGCGATAGGCGGCCATGGCGATGCGCGCCATGTCGCGCGCGGATGAATACTGGCCCGGGGCGGTGAGGCCGTGGGGGTTTTTGAAAACAGAGTGCGCGGCGCCAAGGGAGCGGGCCTTGGCGGTCATCTTGGCGGCGAAGGCGCTGATGCTTCCCGCGTTGTCGCGCGCGAGGACGTTGGAG
>JANPIT010000879.1:0-2187 GCA_031425115.1 Opitutaceae bacterium
CGGGGAAAACGTCCGACATAGGATGCTGATTTCACTCGTGAGCCCCCACGTTTCCCCGGATTTTTTTGGTCACAGAATGCGCGTATTTGCCACGTGGCTGTTGGCTGGCGCGGGCACGGTGACGTCGGCGGCCCCGCCGCCCGCCGCAGCAGCAGCGTTCATCGAGCAGCACTGCGCTGGTTGCCATGATGAGGTGGAAAAAAAAGGCGGACTCGATCTGACCGCGTTGGCGCTGAATCCGGAGGACCCGAAAAATTTTGCGCTGTGGGTGGCGGTGCACGACCGGGTGGAGTCCGGGGGGATGCCGCCGAAGAAGAAGGCTCGTCCGGCGAGCGGAGAGTTGGAGAAATTTCTCGGCACACTCGCAACCACGCTGACGCAGACGGAGCGCGAGAAGCTCGCGAGTGAGGGCCGTGCGACGCGGCGCCGTCTCAACCGCTACGAATATGAGAACGCGCTGCGCGATCTGTTGCAGGCGCCGTGGTTGCAGGTGAAGGACTCGCTCCCCGAAGACGGTGAGGCGTTTCGTTTCAACAAGGTCGGCGAGGCGCTCGATATCTCGCACGTCCAGATGCAGCGCTACCTGAACGTCGCCGACTACGCGCTGCGCCAAGTCGCCGCGAAGCAGCCCGAGCGACCGGCGACGACGACGACCCGTTTTTACGCGCGCGAGCAACGCAGCTTCATCGGGCCGATGAAATTTTCGGTGTTCAACACCTCGCCCGAACGTGCGACGTTTCCCGTGCTCGGCTTCGAGGCGCAGCCGGACGTGCGCGCGGGCAAGGCGTCGATGACGGTCGGGCCCGCCGATCCTGCGACGCGCGACCTCGAGGGCGTGGGCCTGGTGGCGAGCACTTACGAGCCGATCGAGCCGAAGTTCACGCAATTCAAAGCGCCGACTGCGGGACGCTACCGGCTCAAGTTTAGCACCTTCACCGTATGGGTCGGCCCCACGGTGCAGACCGATCCGAAGAAGCCAGACCGTTGGTGGATCCCGGATCTCGACAACGTCACGCGCGGCCGGCGGTCGGAGCCGATTACGGTTTATTCGGAAACACAGCCGCGATTGCTGCGCTGGCTCGGGACCTTCGACGCGCAGACGTCGCCTACTATTGCCGAGCTCGATGTGTGGCTCCTCGCGGGTGAGACGATCCGCCCGGATGCCGCGCGCCTCTTCCGCTCCCGGCCAGGCGCGGGTCGCTGGCAAAATCCGCTGGCCGAAAAAGACGGGCAGCCCGGCGTCGTGTTTCGCTGGCTCGACGTCGAGGGGCCGATCATGGATCAGTGGCCGAGCGCCGGTCATGCTTTGCTCTTTGGCGATTTGCCGCTGACCAAGTCGGAGAAGGCGGGAGCGCTCGCCGATGTGACGTCCAGCAATCCCGCGGCGGATGCGCCTCGGCTCCTGGGGCGTTTTCTCGAGCGGGCGTATCGCCGCCCCGTGGCGGCCACGGAAGTGAAGCGGTTTCTCCCGGTGGTGGAGGCCGCGTTGAAAAATGGCGCCGGTTTCGCGGATGCCATGATCGCGGGCTACACCGCGGTGCTGTGCTCGCCCGAATTTATCTCCTTGGAGGAAAAGCCAGGTCCGCTCGACGACCACGCGATCGCAGCGCGCCTGGCGTTTTTCCTGGGTAACACCGCTCCGGATACGGAGCTGCGGGCGCGCGCGGTCGGCGGCCAGTTGCGACAGGCCACGGCGCTGCGGGCGGAAACCAATCGACTGCTCGACGGGCCGAAGTCCCGGCAGTTCGTCGAGGCGTTTCTCGACTACTGGCTCGATCTGCGGCGGCTCGGCACGACCGCGCCGGACGAGGGGCTCTATCCTGATTACTATCTCGACGATCTGCTTTCGGAGTCGGCGCTGCTGGAGACGCAGGCGTTCTTTGCGGAGTTGGTGCGGGCGGACCTGCCGGCCCGGAATCTCGTGTCCTCGGATTTCGCGATGCTGAACGAAAAGCTCGCGCATCATTACGGCTTGCCGGCGATCGAAGGGGTGGCGTTGCGCAAAGAGGCGTTGCCGAAGGACAGCGTGCGCGGTGGGCTGATGACGCAGGCGAGTGTCCTGAAGGTGACCGCGAACGGCACCACGACGTCGCCGGTGGTGCGCGGCGCCTGGATAATGGAGCGCATTCTCGGTCAGCAGCCGCCGCCGCCTCCTCCGAGCGTGCCGGCGGTGGAGCCCGACATTCG
>JANPIT010000880.1:0-9058 GCA_031425115.1 Opitutaceae bacterium
CAAAAAAATCGGCCAGTGAGCACGGCGGTGGAGCGGCTTGACCCCAAGACGCTTTTGTAGGGGCGCAGACTTGCTGGGCCCTTCACGATGTTCGCCAACGAAAAGGGCGCAGCAAGTCTGCGCCCCTACATGCGACGAGCCACCACCCGAGCTACTTTTTCGTCGGCGAATCCGCCCGCACGACGACGCCCTTCCGAAAAACGACTTCGCGAATATCCGGCGGCGTGGGCGGGGTCACGATGGCTGTGCCGCCCATTCCACCCATCCCGCCCATTCCTGTATTACCGATCCCCCCCACCCCCATGGGGCCGCCGATCGTTCCTCCCATACCGATGCCACCGGTAGCGCCGACGGATGTGCCGCCGCGCCCCGTGCTGATGCCGATGCCGGAGCCACCCATTCCGACGTTGCTCCCGCCCATTCCACCCATGCCGCCGCCCATTCCCCCGCCAGGATAATAAACTGAACCGGGATTGCCGCCTTGAGAATAGACCCAGATTTCGTCGCCCGCGGGCGAGATCGCCACCTCGCTCGGCTTGCCCCATGCGACCCGCACCATGTCGACGTCCATGCCGGGTTCGACTCTTCCATCGAGCACCGCCTGTTTGGTCTCGATGGGCCATGTCTCGTAAATATCGCGATTGCGATCGATACGGCTCATCTGGCCCGACGCGCACCCGGCCATCGAGCCGGCCGCCAACAGTAGAAACACGCTGAACGAGTGTCCACGCTTCATGGCCGGGACCATACACCCAAATCTGCCGCAGTAAAGTCGGCTATGAGATTGCCAGCAATTTTTGCCACGGCCGCGCCTTACCCGACCCTAGCCCCCGCCGCTTCGCGAAACGCGCGCGCCGTCTGCCCCGTCTCTCGCTTAAACACGACGCTCAGGTATTCGACGTGCTCAAACCCCGTCCGCTCCGCGATCAGATAGAGCGGGAGATCCGTTTCCCCGAGCAGCTGTTTCACGCGGGCCAGGCGCACTCGCAGGATTTCTTCGCGCGGCGTGTGGCCGAGCAGGCGTTGGAACCGCAGCTCAAGCACCCGGCGCGAAAGCGGCACGGCGCGCAGCAGATCGGCGACATTGATGCCCTCGCATGCGTGATCGCGGATAAACTGCACCGCGCGCGCCACGTCGCGGTCGTCGACCGCGAGCACGTCGGTGGATTGCCGCGGCGCGACGCCGAGCGGCGCGATCAGCAGCGGCTGCGCCGGCACGCGTTTGCCATGCATCATCCGGTCGAGCAGCGCGGCGGCTTCGTAGCCAGTGCGGTGGGCGTTGGGGATCACGCTCGAGAGCGGCGGCGAAGCGAGTTCGCACAGGAGGGTGTCATTGTCCACGCCGATGACCGCCACCTCCGCCGGCACCGCGAGGCCCGCGCTGCGGCAGGCATCGAGCACCTGCTGCCCGCGGATGTCGTAGCACGCCATCACGCCTACGGGTTTCGGCAGCTCCACGACCCAGCGCCGGAGATCGCGGGCCTGCGCGGCGAGATCGGCGTCGCTGTGCGTCGGCCGGTAGCGCGCGACCGTGCCGCCCGCGGCCACGACGTGCCGGCAGAAATGCTCCTCGCGCCACGCGCTCCACTTGAAACGGGTATCGCCGCAGAACGCGAACTGCTTGAACCCGCGCTCAAGCAGATGCTCTGCGGCGAGGCGGGCAATCTGTTCGTCGTCGGTCTCGACCCACGGCAACGCCGGCACGAAGCGCGCCGCACTTAGATCGACGGCCGGCAAACCCGCCCGCACGACGGCCCGCGCAATGCGCGGCGTCTCGATGCGCGCGATGATGCCGTCGCCTTTCCAGGCCGTGAGCCACGCCGGCGGATCGTCGCCGCGGCCCTGCTCCATGAGATGGAACGACCACGGCTGGTGCTCGCGGATGTAGTGCACGACACCCTGCAGCAGCCCGCGCGCGTAGGCGTTCGACGTCTCGATCAGCAACGCGACTTGGCGGCGCCGCACGGCCACCGGTTTTCGCGGTAAGGTCGGCATAGCCCGACCATCCAGCGTTGGAACAAAATATCAACGTCTTCCCTGCTAGCTGTTGCTTACGCTCGTGAGAAGCCGTGAAAAAACTCATTATTTACGCTTGAAGTCTCATGGATTGCACCGCCCCGAGCTGGCATACTCGCCCAGAACCTGAAGCGCGCCCCCGAGACTTCGATTCAGGCACCCCCGTCCGCGCGTCCGCATATAGGCATTCCCTTCTTTGCTCCGCCCTCCCAAAATCCCGATGAAAACACCCCGCTGCTTCAATCTACTGGCCGTTTGCGCGGTTAGCGCCGGACCATCGCTCTCCCTCGCCCAGACGCCCACCGGCACCATTGCTGGTGAAAAGGCGGTGGTCTTGAACGAGTTCGCCGTCACGGAAATCCGATCCAGCATCACCAAGTCCCTCGATATTAAACGCGCATCCGTTCAGATGGTTGACGCGATCGTCAACGAAGATGTGGGCAAGTTTCCGGATAATAATCTCGTCGAGGCGATGCAGCGCATGCCCGGGATCCAAGTGACCAATCGCGGATCCGGCGAGATCGCCACCGTTTCGATTCGCGGACTCTCGGACATCAACACGACTTTCAACGGGATCAACATTTTCACCGCCTCCGGCCAGTTCCTCACCCTCCAAGACGTTCCTGCCGCTCTGTTGTCACGAGTGGATGTATATAAGACGCGCTCTGCGGATCTCATCGAAAAAGGCATCGCGGGCTCGATGAATATCGTCACGTATCGACCTTTCGATTTCAAGCAGCGGTCAGTCGTGCTGGCCGGCCGGGCCAGTTACCAGGATGAAGCGGACCGGTATGGCCAGAATTTCAGCGGCATGTTCACGCAACAGTGGAAGACGCCGGCGGGCAAGGTCGGGGCCTTGCTGGGTCTCTCCCACATCAAGACGCCATACCGAGATCAGACGGTTACGGCCGGAGCGATGCTGCCCTTCGTGACCGGCACCCCGCCGAGCACGCCGCCGAAGACGTGGCGACCTTACGAACGGATCTTCCCCACGATGGGCGGAGTATCCGAAAATCCGATTTGGATCGCCGGTCTGGAGCAAGGCCTTCCCTCTGCAGCAGGATCGACGCTCAGGATCAACAACGTGAACGTGCCTTACGTGCTGGCCCGCGACGCTGTGATCCAAAACGAACGGACCGGAACGCGCGAGCGCCCATCGGCGAACCTGGTGCTCCAATTCGCTCCGAACGACAAAGCGGAATATACGTTCGAATCGTTCTACCAAGGTTTCCAGGTCGAGCAATTGAACAACATCCTCTTTCACTTCGTCGATTCTTCGGCGGCCCCGGTGGGCGAGGTGACCCTCTATCCTGGCACCAATATTGTGAAATCGCGTGCCAGCGTTGCGAACCCTTACAGTTTCAACAGCGGCGACTATGTTGAAAGCAAAACGGACAGCTTTTTTCACTCTATCTCTGGGAAATGGCAGGTCGGCGACAAAATGACTATACAGTCATCCGTGACCTACCAAACGAGCCAATTCGACACCAGTTTCTTTGCCATGCGCGCCGAACGCACGGCACCATCGATAACGGTGGACTTCAACCGCGCCGATGGACTCATGGGGTTCAGCCTGCCTGACAATCCGGCCACGACGGTCAACGAATCGAATCTTGCCGACCCCAGCCTCTGGAGCGTCGCCCAGATCTTCGACAATGGTGATCGCGACAAAGGCGATGCGTTTACGTGGAAGGCGGACGGAGACTACAAGCTGGACGGAAAAGGCATATTCTCGTCCCTCAAGTTCGGCGTGTTTTACGACGACCGGGGAGCGACGGAGTATGATCGCCGTCAGAACGCTGGCATTCTCGGGCAGCCCCTGACCGCGTTTCCGGAACTCCAGCACGTCAACCGCAACTTTTTCTCCCAAGCCTCGGTGCCGCACTCTTGGGTGACGCCGGACACGCGCGTGGCGTTCCGCAACGCGGACAAATATCGCGCCCTCTACAAGGCGCGCTACCCAACTTACCGGACCGGCCCCGAGCTTTCCCTTTTCGAGAATTTCGATGTGCGCGAGAAGCAAAGCGCCGCCTACCTGCGGACGGATGTGAAGACGTTCATCGGCGATCGCCGGCTTGATGGGCAATTCGGCGCCCGTTACGTGAATGTGGAAACGGATATGAAGGTCACGGACCGTCAGACCAATCAGGTCGCGCGAGGGTCCGTGAGCAAGGTGAAGGTTTTGCCGAGCGGCTCGGTCCGATTCTCGATCATGCCGGATTTGCTCCTGCGCTTGAGTTACGCGGAGACGCTGCGCCGTCCCGACTTCGCTTCGCTGAATCCCTATATTACCTACGTGCGGGATGTGACAAACATCGGTTACGGCACCGCCAATGGCGGCAATCAGGATCTCAGGCCGACCGAGTCCAAGAATTACGATCTCGCCTTGGAATACTATTTTGGCCGGTCGAACGGGGTGTATTTGTCGCTCTTTAAGCGCGAAGTCGAAGGTCTGGTCGTTCCGTTCCGCCGCCGCGTTAGCGCCGTCGTCGCCCCGGACACGCAACCTTACGATTACGTCCTGAGCCAACCGGCCAACGCCTCCAACGGCGAGCTTTCCGGTTTTGAGGTTGGGGTGGCCTATTTTCCGGACAAGCTGCCCTCTCTCCTGCAGGGACTGGGTGCCCAGCTGAGTTATACGGGCTTGGAGTCCCAACAGGATATCCCGGAGACGGACAGCGCCGGTAAAGTGACACGAGTCCTGACCCGCGAGTTTTTTGGGGTCTCCGACTCCTCCTACAGTGCCGTCATTGCCTACGAGAAACCGAAGGTCGGCGTGCGTTTGTCCTATGTTTGGCGCAGTGGCTTCTTGGCGAATTATCAAAACGCGCTGTTTGCCAGCCCCCTCGGAGTCTTCCGCCGGCCCGAGCAGAGCATGGACTTTCAGTTGACCTAACGGGTGCGACCGAATCTGCGCCTGACCTTCGACGCCACGAATCTCACCAAGGAGATCTATCGCAGCTTTTATGGCGAGAACGGTGCAACCACGTCCAACATCGACGGCAACCTCTACAGTCGCACCTTTGCCCTCGGACTGCGCACGAGCTTCTGATCGGGAACAATCTGTCCGCTCTCAAGCTGCCCAAAATGAAAGCCGCCCGATTTTGTAGTGCGGCAACGGTCGTCGTATCCGGTTGGTTGTCCGGCTACGGCGCCGAGCCTACTCCCTCGCTTAAAGAAGGCTTCAGCGGGTTGTTTCGCATCGGCGTGGCGCTGTCCGAAGCATGCCCCCGCCACCTCGATTCGGCGCCCCTCCCCAGCATTGGCCCATAGGTCGTCCCGTTTCCTGTTCCGTTACCCCATCCGATCCGATGAAATTACCCCGTTGCTTCACCTTGGTGGCAGTCTGTGCGATTCTCGCCGCACCGCTGCTAACCTTCGCCCAGACACCCACCGGCACCGTCGAGGGCCGCGTGCTCAATCCCGATAACGGCGAGTTCGTCGAGAACGCCCGCATCACCGTCGAGGGCACCGCGCTCGAGACGCTGACCGATGCCACCGGCGTCTACCGCCTCCCGCGGGTGCCCGCCGGGGCCGCGCGCATCACCGCGTTTCGCACCGGCGCGCCGCCGCTCACGCATCCGGTGACAGTCGCGGCCAGCGCCACGGTCACGCGGGATTTCGACCTGACCACGAGCGCGGGCTCCGTCGTCAAGCTCGCCGAGTTTGTCGTCGGCTCCTCAAAGCAGATGAGCGGATCCGCCATCGCGATTAACACGCAGCGCTTCGCTCCCGTGGTCATGAACGTCGTGACCGCCGACGAATACGGCCCCGTCGCGAGCGGCAACATCGGCGAGGTGCTCAAGACCGTGCCCGGCATCGTCATGAACCCCGGTGGACTTGGCGCGCCATACAGCATCTCGCTCAACGGTGTGCCGCCGAACAATGTGCCCGTCACCTTCGGCGGTATTCCCGTCGCCGACGCCCCGATGGGGACCGGCCGGGGCAGCGGCATTTCACAACTTTCGATCAACAACATGGCGCGTATCGAGGTCGCCTATACGTCCACTCCGGATACGACGGGCTCGGCGCTCGCCGGCACGGTCAACTTCGTCCCGCGTAGCTCATTGGAGCGCACGCGGCCAATCTACAATTTCAGTGCCGCCGTCGCCATGCGCGATCGCGAGCGCAGCCTGCGCCGGACTCCCGGCCCACACCGGGACGGCTCGCGCAAGCTCGGCCCCGACCTTAATTTCTCCGCGGTTGTGCCGCTCAGCCGGCGCTTCGGCTTCACGCTCTCGGCGAGCCATTTGTCGACTTACGTGCCGAATCAGTTCCTGCAAAACACCTGGGCCGGCGTCGGTGCCGCAACTAACGGAAATACGCTGCCCGACACCACGCCGGATCGGCCCTACTTGATAAACTACGCGTTGCGCGATCGCATCGCGTTCATCGGGCGCAAGACCGCGGCCGCGTCGTTTGATATCCAAGTCACCCCGCGCGACCGCGTGACGCTCTCGCTCCACCGCGCGACGTTTCACGCGCCGGCTCAGGTCCATACGCTCACTTTCCAGGTCGGCCGCGTAGCGCCGGGAAACTTTTCGCCCACTTTTACGCGCGGCGCCGTCGGCGCGGGCGAAATCCGGCTCAACGCTAACCAAAACTACCTGAGAGACATCTTCTGGATGCCGTCGGTCAACTGGTGGCACGACGGCCCGGTCTGGAAGGCCGAGGCCGGCGCCGGTTTCTCCAGCTCGGTCCGCACCGAATGGTATGAAGACTTCTTCCGCACGACGGTCGCGCGCCGGCAGAACGTCACCGTTTCCTTCGAAGATGTGTCCGAGCAGCGCCCCGGCCGCATCACGGTCGCCGATGGCACGACCGGCCGGATCATCGATCCCCACAGCATCGCCGACTACTCGCTCGTTAGCGCCGGTGCCGAAACCACTCGGCGCGACGTCGTGCAGCGCAAGGCCTTCGGCAGCGTGCGCCGCGATTTCTTCGGCGCACTGCCATTCACCGCGAAGGTCGGCTTCGACCTCAACCAGAGCCTGCGCGACATCCGCATCAGCACTCCGAATTTCACCTTCCTCGGCGCCGACGGCCGCGCCAACAGCAGCGACGATGCCGCCGCAGTTGTGCGCAATCCCGAGCTCTCCGCGCGCAATGGCATTTTCGGTTTTCCCGCCACGGATCGCGTGAGCGGGGATCGCCTTTTCGATCTCTACCGCGCGTCGCCGAACCAGTTTCAGCTCGCCGAAGCCACCCTGCACACGGGCGAAGTCGCTGCCTCGAAATACGCCGACGAACTGATCTCCGCCGTCTATTTCCGCGGCGACACTGCGCTGCTCGGTGGCCGGCTCAAGCTCGTCGGCGGCCTCCGCGCCGAGCAGACGAACGCCACGGGCCAAGGCCAGCTGACCGATCCCACGCGCAATTTCCGACGCGACGCGTCCGGCCGCCCCGTGCAGATCGCGCCCACGGGCAGCCTCGAGGCGGCCCGCCTTACCAATATCGACCGCGGCCTGCGTGCCGAGAAGGAATACCTGCGCTGGTTCCCGAGCCTCAACGCCGCCTTCAACCTCCGCGAAAACCTGATCGCGCGCGCCGGCTACTACTGGTCCGTCGGCCGCCCCGACTTGGTGCAATACGCCGGCAGCCTCACCCTGCCCAACACCGATAATCCGCCCGCCCCCGGCAACGTAATCGTGGTCAACAACGCTGGCATTAAGGCGTGGAGCGCGCAGACGTGGAAAGCCACGCTCGAGTATTATTTTCCCGAGGTCGGACTGATTTCCGTCGGCGGCTTCGTGCGCGACATCGAGGACTTTTTCTCGCGCACCACGATCCGGACGACGCCGGAGTTTCTCGCGCTCTACGGCCTCGATCCGGCGATCTACGGCGCCTACGACACGACGACCGAGCGCAACGTCGAGGGCATCGTCCGCATGAGCGGCCTCGATCTGAACTACAAGCAGACGCTCACGTTCCTGCCCTCGTGGGCGCGCGGCGTGCAGGTCTTCGCCAACGCCAGCGCGCAGCGCGCGACCGGAGAAGCTGCCGATAATTTTTCCGGCTACATTCCGCGCACCGCCAACTGGGGCGTGAGTCTCGAGCGGCAAAAATTCACGCTCCGCGCCCGGTGGAATTACCAGAGCCGCGCCCGCCGCGGCCTCGTCGCCGCAGGCCGCGGCATCGACCCCGGCACCTACAATTGGGGCGCAAGCCGCCTGCTGACCGATTTCGGCGGCGAGTATGTGATGCACAAGCGGACCGCGCTTTTCTTCAACGTCAGTAATTTCTATGACACGGCGACGGACGCCGAAATCGCCAGCCCCAACACGCCGTCGTCCGCCCGACTCTTCCAACACCAAGTCTTCGGCTCGAACTGGATGTTCGGGGTAAGGAGTTCATTCTGATTTTCCCGCTGCGCTCGGCACTCCCGATTATCCCCGAAACCCCAAGACACCTCGCCGCCGCCCATCTTCACCATGAGACCCCTGCTCTCGTTGCTGCTGCTCGCTTTCGCCGCTGCGTCCGCATTCTCCGCCGCCGCAAAGCCGAACATCATCGTCATCATGTCCGATGACGTGGGCTACTCCGACATCGGTAGTTTCGGCGGCGAAATCGAGACGCCGAACCTCGACGCGCTCGCCAAGGGCGGACTGCGTTTCACCCAGTTCTACAACACGGCCCGCTGCTGCCCCACGCGGGCGACGCTGCTCACCGGCCTGTATGCGCATCAAGCCGGCATCGGGCACATGGTGGACAGTTGGAGCACCAAGGTCGGCGAGAGCTATGCGGGCGATCTCAGCAAAAAAGCCGTCACCGTGGCCGAAGTGCTCCGCCCCGCCGGTTACTCGACCTACATGGCCGGAAAGTGGCACGTCACCAAGGAGGTGAAACCGGAGAGCGATGCCGCCAAGCACAACTGGCCACTGCAACGCGGCTTCGATCGCTTCTACGGCACCCTCCTCGGCGCCGGCAGTTTTTACGACCCCACGACCCTGGTTCGCGACAATGCCTTCGTCTCGCCGTTCGCTGATGCGGAGTATCGGCCCGCGGAGTTTTTCTACACGGACGCCATCAACGATCACGCCGT
>JANPIT010000881.1:0-4032 GCA_031425115.1 Opitutaceae bacterium
GTCGTGCGCCAAATGCGCCACCCGCGCCAGCTTGTCCGCTCCGCAGAGAATCCCTCCGATAAAACCCAGTGCGGTGTCCACCGGATCGTAGGCGTTGGGGCTCGTCGGCGCATGCGGCAATACCGCAGCGAGTTTCTCGCGTAGCCCGCTTTCCCTCACAAAGCTCGTCCACACCGCCAACCCGCCGTGCGCCGTCAGGCGCTGGTCGGTGAAGCCGATCCGCATCGACTGCACCCCGTTTTTGCTGCCCAAATCCAGCCGCACCGTTTGGTTCGCCTCCGTCTGGGGCGTTAACGTCGTCTTATGTTTCACACCATCAACGACGCCAAACGGTGCCCTCTTTGGCGACTACTGCATGAGTCCGGCTGAGGCCAAAAGCAGCGATCAATTCCCGCGGCGCGGTCGGCCCTGCGCATTGCAGATAATGCGCAAGCTGCCGCTCGATCGGATCGCCAATCAAATCCAACCAATCGACGCGCTTCTGGTCCAAAAACTGAAACGATCATGCCGCATCGCGGTAGTAATAATTGAGCATGCCGCCGGGGCGCTGGCGCCGACAGATTTCCCCGTTCGCAGTGGCGATCTCGGCAGTCGGGTTAATGATGCGACCAGCAAGTCCCTGATGGTTTCGCTCGTGATGGTAATAACTGCGATCTCAGAATCTCGTTCTCCGTTTTGAGGTAGTCGATCATCGCCTGCTGCTGCCGGTTCAACCAGCCGGCGAAGATCACGACCAGAAAGTTCATCGGTAGCGACATGCTCATGGTACCTGCGTCGCGAAATGCGGTTGGCCGCAGAGTTTGATCAGGTTTTTGCTTCGTGTGAGCTTGGCGTGGCGAAACCCTCGGCGGAATTCTTTTCCAGAATTCAGGAGCATCTGAAAGTGGCGGTCGAGGGGCTTTGCTTGATCGATGATTCCGAAAGGAATGTGGCCGCAGCGAAAATCGCTGGCTGGCGAGGCATTTGGTATCGCGGACCGAGTGATATCGCCGCGATCGAACAAGAGGCTCTAACAGCGACTAGCTGAACTTCGGCACTTTCAACGAGCAGAGGACGAGGTCGATCGCGGCGATGGCGCTAAGGACTCCCGGCGCCGAATATCAATGCTACGCGATCGCGATGGCATCTACGGAGCGGAGTTCACCAAGCGCGTGACGGGCCTCGGGATCGAGGAAAAGCCCACTGCGCCGCGCGCGCCGTAGTTGAATTTCCGCAGGTGGGCGGTCTGCATCATCTCTACACGCGTCAGGCGGCCTGACCGGCATCCTTCCGGTGATCGGGTCAATAGGGGTTCAAGGGGCGAGGCCGCGGGCGATCTCGCGGGATTCTGCCACGACGCGCGCGGCGCAGTCGGCTTCATCGGTATGCTCACCGACTCCCGCAGTTTTCTGAGCTACACCCATCACGAGTATTTCCGCAGGGTGCTCTGCAATTTGCTGGCGCGCCGATGGCGCGCGGAGAAATTCCAGGAGATAGAGATCTGGTCGGCGAGATAGTCCGGCGAATCTGTTTCGAGAATGCCCGCGTGTAAACCCGGCCCTGCGGAGAGGCAGTGCCGCGGCCTTCTCATCTTGCATCGTTTTTCTTTACTCCTCGCACGTTCAGGAACGCGAGGACCACTTGTAGAGCGACCAACGCCCACGCCTTCGTGTGCCATCCCCATGCAATCCAGAGAACATTGCTGGTCATGAACCACCAGAAGCCCGCCAACCGGCGACTCTTCGTCTGCGATCCGACCAACCAAGCCGCAATCACGCTTGCCACCATCGCTGGCCATTGGATGAAGTCGAAGGCGTCCATCAGGGGACCCGCCGCGACCGTCTGACCGCTGCGGCGTGGATCAACTGCGCCGCGACAGTAGCATCGCCACTTTGCACGAAATCTGCGATCTCACGCTCGGCACGGACGGCCAAGTGCTGTGGCATTGCCGGCACTCCTAGCAAGGTCGCAATGGCTACTGGCGCATTCGGCTCGGTGCGCAGCACCATAAGTTGGGCAGCAGTGATTCGCTCGTCGATTGGCTCCATCGCATGGAGAACCGATAAACGACGGTGAGTTCCCGCCGATATATTACCCCCTGTTTGGCCCGTATGGGCCAGGCGCGATTGGCAATCCTCCCCTCCAGATCGACTTCCGGCCACGATGGCGTGCGCCAAAGTTGCACCGGCCCGCGCTGATCGTCGGACGGAGCGCTGCCCACAGTCACCGACCGAGTTCTTTGATCCGCTTCAAAAGTTCGTGGTTTCATCCACGGCGGTTCAAGCGAATGAAGCGAATTGATGACGGGAAACCCGGGTGTCGGCCAACTACTCGCTACGTCCCGCGCGTGAGCGTGAGGTGCGGCCTCCCGTTGGAGTGCGCTTCGTCACCGCGGCTGGCAAACGCGGCGCGACCCAGCGGCCGGGAAACAACATCATGCGCGGCAAGTCAGGCGCGCCGGTTTCGTTGGCGTTAAGTTGGGCGGCCACGAGATCAACCGCGTGGGCGGAGACGCGGTCGTAGCACTGGTCGATGCCGCCGATATCGCGGGGCGTATCTTTGCTCCAATAGAGCGTGACCACCGGCAGCGCGAGTTCGCGGATAACGGCGCGTAAGCCGCGTGCGTCGAGGAGGCTCGTCTCGCTCACGATCAGGGCATCGGCGCGCGAGTGGCGCAACCAGTTAGCCGCTTCCTGCAGGCCGGAGTGGCTGAGAACTCGCACCAGCGAGGGCGCCGCCGTGAAATCGGGATGATGGGTAAGGAAGGCGGCCTCCCAGGCGCGTTTGGCGCGGCCATTACTGCTGGGCTCGATGAGCGCGCCAGCCCGCCGCCGGCCGAGCTTCTCGAGCTCGAAAAGCGCGAGGTGCATCGCGAGAAAATGGTGATGCCCGGCGTGGTGCAGCTCGGGGGTCCAGGTGACGTTGCCGATCACTGCGGCGGAAAAATGCCGCCAGTCCCAATTGAGGGTGACGGCGGCCTCGGCCGTGGTCACCGGCGACAACACCACGCCGACCATCCCTCGCGCGCGCAGGATTTGTTCGAGGCGCTGGTCGGTCATACCTGCGTCGTTCGTCCAAAATTCTTCAAGCGTGAACCCCATCTGCGCCGCTCGCTCCTGCGCGCCGTTGAAAACATTTTTGAGAAACGGATTCGTCCGCGCTTCGGTCCGACTCGTATGGACCCACACAAACGCGATCCGCTCGCGGTGCGCGCGCGCCTGCGCACCGCGGATGTGGGCCATGAGACTGGCGATGCGCGGATTCGGGCGGTAGCCGAGCTCGCGGGCGATCTCGGCCACCTTTTCGCGCGTCGCCGCCGGAATCTTCGGGTGCTGCCGCAGCGCGTATGAAACCGTCGCCAGCGAGAGCCGCGCCCGCGTGGCGACGGCTTTGAGCGTCACGACGCGGTTGGAGATAGCGGACATGGTGAACGAATTCACCGGGGGCGAGATTGAGCGCAACGAGAATCACGCATCCTTCGCCGGCCCCATTTTCTCTGCCCACGCTCGGGTGTGGCAGCCTTTCACCACGTAGTCGCAGTGCCGTTCCTCTCGCGAACCTCGTCGTCAACGGCACCAACACCAAAGCGGTGGAATCCGGCAACACGGCGCTGGCCTCCGGTGCTCCGACGCTGGTCACGGCGAAGCTCGAGGTGACCTACAATCAGCCGCTCCAATACCAACTGATACGATTACCGCTGCCGCGTTACCGCCACCCCTAAACGCCGCCCCACCGGGGCGGCACGCAGACACGGCAGGACCGGGCATGATGGGCCGGCGCCTGCCGCTGCGGCCGGCGGTCTGAGATTGCGGTGAACGGATTCACCAGCGGCAGTGTTGAGAGTGAAAAGATCTTCCGTCTCCTCGTTACCAGCCCCTTAACCCCCAATCGGCGACGCGTTCTTGCGCCGCCAACCCCGTCCGACCCTACCATGCGCTTCTTCCTCGCGATTTCCGCAGCGACTTCTCTTCGATTCCGCTTCGGACTCATCGTGGCCCTCGCCACGTCTGCCGGCTTTGCCCAGACCGCGCCGTCCACCGCTCCCTCTCCTGA
>JANPIT010000882.1:0-2942 GCA_031425115.1 Opitutaceae bacterium
CCCCCTTCCTTCGCTTTGCGTTGCTGGTCGCCTTTTGCCTGCCCGCCGTCGCCGCCGAATCCTTCGTCGCAAACGCCGAAGAGCGCGCCCGGATCGCGCAAGCCGTCCCGACGGAGGCCATCGTCCGCCCCGCCAAGCCGCGCCGCCTGTTGATCTTCACCCTCAACGTGGGCTACCCCGGCCACCCGTCCATCGCGCACGCCAACGAGGCGTTCACCCTCATGGGCCATAAGACCGGCGCGTTCGAGACCGTCGTCAGCCACGACCCCGCGGTCTTCGAGCGCGACTCGCTCCGAAAATTCGACGCCGTGTTTTTCAACAACACCGTCGGCAATCCCTTCACCGACCCGACGCTCCGTCGCAACCTGCTCGAGTTCGTCACCGGCGGCGGCGGCCTGCTGGGCGTGCACGGCACCTCGGCCGCGTTCTCGCGCTGGCCCGGCGCGGTCGAAGACTGGCCGGAATTTGCCAGCATGATCGGGGCGCGCGGCGTCATCCACAAAGCCGCCGATGAGCCCATCACGATCAAACTCGACGACGCCACGCATCCGCTGAACCGCGTCTTCGGTGGGAAGGATTTCGACTACGCCAACGAATTCTTCCGCTTCAAGGCACCCTATTCGCGCGAGCGCGTTCGCGTGCTCCTCCGCATCGACACGACGAAGACCGACATGAATGCCGGCCCCACGCGCCCGGGGCTCATCCGCGACGACAACGATTACGCGCTCGCCTGGGTGCGCCACTATGGGCTCGGCCGCGTTTTCTATTCCACGATCGGCCACTCGCCGAGTGTCTTCTGGGACCCGCAAATACTCCGGTTCTACCTCGGCGCGATTCAATTTGCGCTCGGCGATCTGCCCGTGCCCACAACCCCCAGCGCGAAGCTGACGCCCGCCGTCCGTGCCCAGGAGAAACTCGGTTGGAAACTCGGCATCGAAGCCTACACGTTTCACAAGTTTACGTTCTTCGAGACCATCGAGAAGACCGCGCAACTCGGCCTGCCCTACATCGGCGGTTTGAATTTCCAGAAGGTCAGCAAAGAGATTCCGAAAAATTTCGACCCCTCGCTCAACGATGAGGAGCTGCGCGAAATTCGCCTGAAACTGGAAGCGCACGGGCTGCGCCTCCTCACGTTTTTCATTCAGAACATACCGAACGACGAGGCGCGGTGTCGCCGGATTTTCGAGTTTGGCCGCAAGATGGGCGTCGAGACGTTTCTCTCCGAACCAAAGCTCGAGGCCTTGGATCTCATCGAGAAATTCTGCGACGAATACGGCATCAACGTCGCGCTGCACAACCACGCGCAAAAAGCGTCGCCGCACTATTGGAACCCCGAAGGCGTGCTCAAAGCCTGCGAAGGCCGCAGCCCGCGCATCGGCGCCTGTGCCGATATCGGCTATTGGCTGCGCAGCGGGATCGATCCGATCGCGGGAGCGCGTCTCTTGAAAGACCGACTGCTCATTGTGCAGATGCACGACCTGCACTCCGTCGCGGCCGACGGCCACGATGTCCCGTGGGGCACCGGCGTCGGCAAGTCCGCGGAATTTCTCCGCGAGCTGCACCGCCTCGGCATCAAGCCCGCGATGATCGGCCTGGAATATTCCCACGACTGGCTGGAGTCGCTGCCCAAGGTCGCCCAGTGCATTGAGTTCTTCAACGCGACGACCCTCAAACTCGCACCCTGAAGCGACCGCCCACCATGCCCTCTCCGATCGACTCTGCTTTCGAAGCGTTGACGACCTATGACCAAGGCTCCTCGCGCGCGGCGTTGTTGCCCCTCGACGAAGCCGTCAGGGCTGCGCTGAACCAACCGGCCGAGCGCACCACCCTCGAGCGCCGCCTGGTCGCGGTGCTCGTTGGGGAATGTTCTACGGCGGCTCGGGACTATGTGTGCACGAAGCTCACCTTGATCGGTTCCGCCCTCTGTGTGCCCGCACTCGCCACCCTTCTCGACCGCCCGGAATCTTCCACCGCGGCCCGCAACGCTCTCGAAGCCTCGCCTCATCACGAAGCCACCGAGGCCTTGCGCGAACGTCTGCCCCAACTCGAAGGCGCACAGAAAATCGGCGTGATCCAGTCCCTCGGCATCCGCCGCGCTTCGGAGAGCGTCGCCGCACTCGCTGCTCTGCTGCTCCATTCGGCACCGCCAATTTCCAGTGCCGCCGCGGCTGCGCTCGGCGAGATTGGTTCTCCCGCCGCCGCAAAAGCTCTCCACGATTTCCAACCGCACGCGCCCGCCGCTCTGAACCTCCCCGTGGCCGACGCCTGCCTCGTGTGCGCTGAGCGCCTGCTCAGCGCCGGCCATCGCGCCGGGGCTCAGTCCCTCTACCGTCTTCTCGCCCACGCGACGCAGCCCAAGCACGTCCAGTTCGCCGCGAACCGCGGGCTCACCCTGATTCCAAACGTCCGCTAGCAGAGCCGAATCCAGGCCCTGCCCGGAAGACCCAGACACCACGCAAATTTAAGATGAAAATCCCTCGCGTCCTCGTTCCAACCCTGGTGGCGCTCGCAGCGTCGTTGGCCTCCAGCGCATTCGCCGCGGCAGCCGCCAAGCCGAATGTCATCTTCATCCTCGCCGACGATCTCGGCTGGAGTGACACCACGTTCGACAAGCCCAACGCGTTCTACGAAACGCCCAACATCCAGCGGCTCGCCCAACGCGGGATGCGTTTCACGCAAGCCTACGCGGCCAATCCGCTCTGCTCGCCCACCCGCTCCAGCATCCTCAGCGGACTCTACCCCGCACGCACCGGCATCACCGCACCGGTCTGCCACCTGCCGCAGGTCATCATGGAGAAGGCGACGGTCAAGCAGGCCGGCCCGACCGCGAAAGCGCTCGTGGCCCAGAGCGTGACCCGCTTCGACACGAAATATTTTACGCTGGCGGAAGCCCTGAAGGGCGCCGGCTACGCGACCGGACATTTCGGCAAGTGGCATCTCGG
>JANPIT010000883.1:0-9998 GCA_031425115.1 Opitutaceae bacterium
GATCATCACTACCGCGACTTCGACGCGCTCACGATGGCGTTGGGCGAAGTCCTCGCCGCGCAGATGCCGGGGCTCCCAGCACCCTGCATTCAAGTCGACGAAGCCAACATTCCTGGCAATCCCGCCGACGGCCCGCTCGCGGCGGCCTCGATGAACCTCGTGCTCGACGCGATCGACAAAGGCACGGAACGCGCGGTGCATTTCTGTTTCGGCAACTACGGCGGCCAAACGATCCAGAAGGGAAATTGGAAGAAGCTGTTGGGCTTCCTCAACGCGCTTCACACCGATCACCTCGTGCTTGAGCTCGCGCATCGCCCGCCGGCCGACCTCGACGCACTGAAGCAGATCGACAAAAAAATCACCCTAGGAGTCGGTGTCATCGATATTAAAGTGAACCACATCGAAACCGCCGACGAAGTCGCCGCACGGATCGAAGCGGTGGAAAAGAAAGTGGGCGCGGGGCGCGTCCGCTGGGTCCACCCCGACTGCGGCTTCTGGATGCTGAAACGCTCGATCGCCGACCGGAAAATGGAAGCACTCGTGCGCGGCCGGGACAAGTATCTGGGCAGGTAGTCGCGGATAATTCAGAAGCCCGTTCGAACGGTTTATGGTTTGGACAGGATTTACAGGAAGTCGGAGACAAGAATGACAGGAGCAGAGCCGCCGAAAAGGCACCGCGGTTTTTCCTGTAATTCCTGTCTCTGCGTGCCCGTCTCTCCTGTCTTAAAAGAAGCGCTGTTCGAGCGCACTCTCCCGCGGACGTCGCTTCGAAGGTAATTCTTCAGCGGCCACAAAACTTTCTCCACGCCTCGTCTGTGGTTGCGAGTCCTCCCTCCGCGAGTAGGCTTGCCTCATGAAACCGGAGATAGATCCGAAGCTGCAGAACAACCCTGTTTTCCAACGGGTGCTTGCCGATGCGCTTTCTATCCAACACCGGTTTTCGGCCGAACCGGTTTATGCGAAAACCGGCAAAGGCTCTTTGAAAAGCGCCGGCGTCACGGAACTGCAGAAACTCAAGCGAGGGCGGAAGAGCAATCCGCGTTAGGCATGCCGCTGCGGCGAACATGGCTCGCAGACTACTCGTGGGATTTCGTCACGGCTCAAAACGCCGCGCTGTGCACCGCAAAGCAGGCGCTGCACAAACCCACCTCCGATGGTCACGACGCCACGAAACAACTTTGGGAAAGTCGTTATGGCGAATCGATGGGCTTGGAGGAAGCCGTGGAGCTTTGCCGGCGCTGTCATCGGCTGGCGCCGTTCTGTTTCTACAACGGGAATACGTTCGCGGCCATCATCCGCGACGTAGTTCCCGCACTGCAGCTGCCGGCCCCGCGCGCCTACGTGGTGCGCAGCCTCGCCGGCCACATTGTCGCTGGCGTCTCCACCGCCGAAGAGGAAAACGCGTTTCGAGAATTCTGTGCTTCGCTGGAGAAATAGAGCATGTAGATCCCCGCACGAGAGCCCTCCGAAGGCCCGCACGCCCACTACCGATGCTGGGGCGTAAACATTCAGCCCCGCCGACTATGCTGAAATGTGGAAAGCGAGAGGGTGATGCGGCTGCTCCATCGGGTGAGGCGCGAGTGTAAACAACTCGGCCTCACGCAGGAGGCGTTTGCGGAGCAGGCCGGGCTGCAATAAAGCACTACCAAGCGGTCGAAGCGGGACGAAGAATCAACTTCACCATGGCTACCTTTGCGAAGATCGCCAAAGGACTTGGAATCGCGCCGTGGGAATTACTGGTGCCCGAGGAAATGTTTCCGATCGTAGCCGAGGCCCAGGCCAAATACGGCCGCAGCCCTCGCGCGCGATCGCGGAAAACCAAGTGGGCGAAAACGGCCCTCGGAAGGGTCAGACAGCTGGTAGATCCTTTCCACGGCATCCGCGGTCAAAAACTCGGTGCAGGTCACCTCAAACAGGACCAATCATCAACCGTGGCTCGAAGGGTTGGGCCTCTGAGTTCCAGCCCAGCGTTTTGGGGACGAGGCGCTCTCCATTCTCCTGAAATTTTCAGGAACGTTCACTTTGACTCGCGCCGCAGGGGCTCGACCGTTGCAAGGACGCCTCCTGCGCCCGCATGCCCGCCCTCTCGCTACCAACGATCCGAGCCGTAGTTCGTTCCAACGTCGCCACGCCCGGCGAGATCACCGCGGCTGCGGAACTGGCAAAGATTGTTGGGGCGACGGTCACCACGGCTGAGCAACCGATGAGTGCCGTGGCGGTGTCTCTGGCCGGGAGCGCCTGGGCACGCGCGGCATTATCCGGTTCGCTGCCGACCGTCTCGCGCGACGCCTCCGCCTGGATGTGGCTTCGCATCACCGATGCCGGCACGGGCGAAATCATCGCCACGCACGGCTCATTTCTTTTTACGGCCGTTCGACTCCTCGCCAACGGCATCACCGACCTCACGCGCGAAAAACTCGCAGCCGGCGTTTTTCTCCCCGCGACGTTTGGCTGGCATCGGCCGCACTGGGACGCGTGTTTCGCCCAATACTGGCGCTCCACCCGCGGCTTCGATCCGGAGCACTACGTCGCCACACTCGCGGAGGCCGGTTTCACCCACTGCGAGGTCAACGGTCTGCAGGCCCATTTCCCGCACGAAGACCTCGTGCCGCACGAATTCTACTCGCAGTTCTACACGTATCTCCCGGGCTTTAATCACTTCCTCGACACCGAGCTGACCCGCGGGATTTGGCCGGCACATTATCTCGACGCCAACTTAAACCACCTGCGCACGCTCGCCGATCTCGGGCGTCGCTACGGGCTCAAGCCGGGCGTGTGCATGTTCGAACCACGCACGCTACCGGAGCGGTTCTTCCAGAAGTTTCCCACGCTGCGCGGGGCGCGCGTCGATCACCCGTTTCGCTCGCGGCTGCCGCGCTTCACCATGGCGCAGGATCATCCCATCGCGCAGCGGCATTACCGTGAGGCGCTGCAAAAACTCATCCGCGCCGTGCCTGACCTGAGCTATATGTCGCTCTGGACAAATGACAGCGGCGCAGGCTTCGAGCACACCGCTTCGCTTTACGTCGGGCGCAACGGCGGTCCCTATCTCATCCGCGAATGGCGCAATCACGACAAGGTCGCCGAGGCCGCGGGGCAGAGCATCGGGCGCTTTCTCCACAATCTCCGCGCCGCTGCTGCTCCGCTCAACCCCGACTTCGACGTGTTGCTCCGGATCGAGCCTTTCAAGGTGGAGCACGATCACATCAAGGCGCGTTGCGACCGGCACGTGACCTACGAAGCGCCTTCGCTGCTCGTGCGCGGCTACGCGCTGCCGTATCCACATCCCAAGTATCCGGAGAATATGGGCGTGGCCGGCAGTATTTTTCACGCGTCGATGGATGCCGCGGAGCGGGACGCCCTCGCGCAGGCCCGCGCGCAGGGCACCGAGCCCGTCCTCCACTACTCTGCTTCCGGCGTGATGAACCACGAGCCGCTCCTCGGGCTCCCCTTCCCCCGCCTGCTGCACGCCAAGCTCCAGGCCGCTCGCGCCACGGGGATCACTCGGCTGAGCGCACTGGGCGGACTCGCCCACACCGCGGGCACGCCCTACTGGCCAAATCCCGCCGCGCTGCAGGCCGCGCAATTTTTCCCGGAACGCAGCATCGATGACGTGCTGCACGACTTCGCCGCGCGCGTGACTGACGAGGCTCATGCTCCCGCCTTGGTCGACGCGTGGCGCGAATTCGAAGACGCCCTCATCTGGCAGCCGGTCGTGCCGCTGTATTGTGTTTTTGGATTCTGCTGGCAGCGCACGTGGGATCGCCCGTTCGTCCCGGATCCCGAGGCCGTCCCCGCTACCGAGCGCGCCTACTACGAGCGGCACGGCTGCTTCCAGCACAACAACCCCGGCCTGAACGACCTCGGCCGCGACGTGCTCTTCGATCTGATCACGCGCGAGAGCGGAACCAAGATGGCGGCCGACATGGACCGCGAATTGCTCCCGCGGCTGCACGCTCTCGCCGCCAAGCTCGCGGCCCTCGCGCCCCGCCACGCGGCGTTTGTCGATCTGCACGACCGCGTGCGAGCGTATCTGTATTGGACCACGACGCTGCGCAATGTCTGCGCGTGGTGCGAAAACGTCTACGGCTATCTTGACCCTGCCTCGGACGTCGCCACCAAGACCGCCTGTGAGCAGCGGCTGCAGGCCGCGATCGACCTCGAACTCACCAACATCCGCGGCCTCATCGCGCTGCTTGAGACGACCACCACCGAGGTCATGGCCGTCTCCGCCGTGGGCGAAAACACGTTCTTCTACGGGGAGAATCTCGTTGAGCACTTGCGCACGAAGCTGCGGCTCACCGAGCGTTACCGCCACCATCCGCCACGGATCGACCGCGACATTTACTGGCGCCCCGTGCCCGGCAGCACTTGGCCTGAGGGATGGGAAACCCACGGGTAACCCTCTCGCCCGTCTCCCCCTCTCTTCGCATCTTCCCGTCTTCCTCTCTTCCCTCTCCCTCTCGCTTTCTCTCCATCTTCGATTTCCTTTCCTCCCATGAGCACGCTCACCGCCCTCCCCCAACTCTACTCCTTCGGCCACGCCTTGGAAATGGACGACCGTAAAGTCGGTCTGCTGCGTGACTCGATCGATGCGGCCGACGACGTGGAAGAACTCCGCCGCCGCTTCGCGCAGGATGGCTATCTCTACATGAAGGGTTACCTCGACCGCGACGAGGTGCTGACGGCGCGCGCGAGCCTCACCGAGCGCCTCGCCGCCGCTGGCGTGCTCGACGAGGCCCACCCCACGATCGATGGCGTCTGCAAGCCCGGCTCCGGCTACGTTTTCAAACCGGAGATCACCAACGACAACGCCGCCGTCCAAAACCTACTCTACGGCGAGCGGCTCACCGGTTTCTACCGCAAATTCTACGGCGAGGATATCCGCCACTACGACTTCACCTGGCTCCGCGCGATCGGCCCCGGCAAAGGCACCAACCCGCACTGCGATCTGCCCTACATGGGTCGCGGCACACACGGCCACATGACCTGCTGGGTGCCCTACGGCGATATCTCGTTCGAACTCGGCGGCCTCATGGTGCTCGAGGGCTCGCACCAGCGCATGGACCTGCTGCAAAACTACGTGTATCGCGACGTGGATTCCTACTGCGAAAACAAGCCCAAGGAAGTGGAGAACGCGCACACCGGCGCGAACGGCTTCGGCTGGACCTTCACCGGCACGCTCTCGCACAACCCGCCGGTGCTCCGCGAGAAATTCGACCGCCGCTGGCTGACGACGGAGTATCGCGCCGGCGACTTCATCACCTTTGGCATGTTCATGGTGCACGCCTCGCTCGACAACCGCACGGAGAACCGCCTCCGCATTTCGAGTGACAGTCGCTACCAGCGCGCGAGCGAGCCGATCGACGATCGCTGGATCGGCGCGAACCCGCCCGGCCACACCACCGCCGGCAAACGCGGGCGGATTTGCTGATGCCCGAATCTTGCTCGTGCTCTTACTCGTGATCTTGCTCTCGCTCTGACTTCTGCCGGTTCGTGCTGACCAAGCCGATTAAGAGCAAGAGCAAGATTACGAGCACGAGTAATCCTGACATCAATGGTCGCTACCTCCACTCCGTCCGCTCCCGCTTCAAAGCCCGCCTTCGGCCGCCTGGCAGCCGTGCAGGATTTGGCGCGGCTGCAGCGCGTGCTCTTCGAGGTTGAGCGCGAGTTCGTCCGCACCGCGACGACGTTGATCTACCGCGTCGGCGAGCCGGAGTTGAAGTATCACCTTTGTCAGCACGTCTGGGAATCCGCCGGGCATGCCCGCTTCCTGCGCGAGCGCGGACGCGAGCTCAGCGGTTTTGGCAGCGGCGAAGACGTGCGCGACGCCGTGCGCCGAATCTTCAACGAAGCCGTGATGCCCGCCGACGCCCAGATCGCGCTCTCCGGATTTTACGGCGTGCTCAAGCCCGCGCTGCTCGCGGCGTATCGCCACTACCTGCGCGTCACGGATCATCTCGCCGACTGGCCGTCGAAGAAATTGGTCGAGGAATTCATCGCCGATGAGGAGCGCCAAGCGCGCGAAATAAGTTCCCATATCCCGGTAGCTACGAACGCTAGCGAGTGGACCTCTCACCTCGCCACCGCCCTCGCCGAGCTGGGAGGATTTCTCGGCGAAACCACCCGCATTCCCCTGCCGGCCGATTTCATCTGGGAACACGCTAAGCGCGCTTACACGCACCCGCCCACGTGTAATCGAGGGAAGTTTCCGACGTGCTCGAGCGTGTTCAGCTCCGATCCCGCCGAGACGCCGATCGTGCGTCCGTGGCTGGTTGATCCGAAGACGGACGCGCGCGTGATCCGGCTGATGGTTTACGTTTGGCTCATGATGGAAATGGACGCGGTTGATTACCTCGCGACGATTTTCTACGACACGCCGCATGCGCCCTTCGATCTGCACCACGATATGGCACGTCATCTCTGGGACGAGTCGCGCCACAGTCAGTTCGGCTACCGGCAACTCCCGAAACACGGCGTCGATCTGATGACGCTCGAGCACTCACTCGACCTCTATAATATTCTCGTGCAGATGCCGCCACACGAGCGCTACGCGATGATGACGATGGAATTTGAAGCGGGCAGTTTTCCGACCAAGGCGCATGTCATGGATCGGGTGCGCGAGCTGAACGATTTCGAGGCCGACACCCTCCTGGCCTTCGATCGCAACGATGAGCAGAACCACGTGCGCTATGGGCATCACTGGCTCCCACAGATGATGGCGCTGTTCGGCGAGAAGCGCCCCGTGGAGGAATTTGTCAGCGCGACCCGCGAGCGTTTCCAGCAGGTTGCCGCGATCCACGGTGGGCGGACGCCGCATGCGTTGCCGCCAGAACAGCGACTCACGGGCGAGAAAATCGTTCGCCTCGTTGACGCCGCATGAGAACTCGCACGATGCCATCCGAGGTGGAGCGAGTTGTCCTCAACGCGCTTCAGGACTTGCGCACGCTCTCAATCCAGCGTCTCGGGGACAAGCCGCTCCACCCGTGATCCAGCCGCCCAAAACCTATCGCGCCGTGCTGGCGGGGACCGGCAGTATCGGCGACGCCCACGTCCGTGCAGTCGAGGCCACGCGCGGACGGATCAAGCTTGTCGCAGCGGCGGACCTCGACGCGAAGCGCGTGGCAGAGTTTGGCACGCGTTACCACATTCCGGAGACGTTTACGGATTATGCCGAAATGCTGCGAGTCACCCGGCCGGATCTGGTGATCGTCGCGACGCCGCCGGGCCAGCATGCGGCGATGAGCATCGCCGCGATGGAAGCGGGCGCGTGGGTCTGGTGCGAAAAGCCGCTCTGCGGTTCGCTCGCGGAGGTGGACGCCATCCAAGTCGCCGAGCAACGCACCGGGCGCTTCACCGCCTGCGTGTTTCAAATGCGCTTCGCGTCCTCCACGGCCCATTTGCGCGACCTCGCCGAATCGGGCCAGCTCGGGCGGCCGCTCGTCGCCGTGTGCAACACCCTTTGGTTTCGCGATGCGGCTTACTACTCCGCGCCCTGGCGCGGAACCTGGGCCGAGCTCGGCGGACCCACGATGGGCTTGGGGATTCATGCGATGGATCACCTGCTCCATTTGCTGGGCGACTGGACCGAAGTGCGCGCCGTGGCCGGGACGCTCGATCGCGCGATTGAGGTGGAGGACGTTTCGATGGCGCTCGTTACGTTCGCCAATCGCGCCGTCGCCTCGATCGTCAACAGTGCGTTGAGCCCGCGCCAGGAAACGTATCTGCGGCTCGACTACCAAAAAGCGACCGTCGAGCTCACCCACCTCTACAGTTACGCGCGCGATAATTGGCGCCTCACCCTGGCGCCGCACGCCCAAGACGAGGGCTTGCTGCAATCGTGGCAGGCATTTCCGCCGGACGTGGGCTCCACGCATGCCGCCCAGCTCTCCGCGCTGGTCAGCGACATGGATGAGCACCGTCGACCGCTCACGTCGGGCCGAGAGGCGCGTCGCACCGTCGAGTTGCTCACCGCCATCTACAAATCCGCCTTCACCGGCGAGACGGTGCGCGCCGGATCGATCATGCCCGGCGATGCATTTTATCACGCGGTGCACGGCAGTGGTATGCCGCGCGTGAGTTCTCAGCCGTAACGATGCCGTTGCACTCAACCCTTCCAGCGCGAAAGGCGCCGGCTGCAATTTGTAGGGGCGCAGACTTGCTGCGCCCTTCCGTTCGCTCGCCGGAAAGGGCGCAGCAAGTCTGCGCCCCTACATTCAAATGCACTGTTCCGGATTTGCTCGGCGCATCAGCGCGAGGAGAACACTCCCCGCGCGGCGGCTCCCGGCTGCCCTTCGGCACCACCCTGATCTCCTATGAAGTTTCTTACCTCGCTTCTGATTTGCCTGATTCTCGCTGAAGTGGGACGCGCCGCTTCCGCGTTTCCCGGGCTCAAGGCCATACTCTCGCCTGCTGAGTGGACGCGGGCCGGGCTCGATCAACTCACGCCGGATCAGATCGGTGTGATTGACGCGGCGTTGATTCGCCATGGCGTCGAAACCGCCCGACTCGCGACGCTGCCGCCGCCCGGACCAGGTGAAGTGGCAGCTGGCTCGACGCCGGCAGAAAACGCCATCGCCCGCTCGCGCTTCTGGGATCGATTCGGTATCGCGAAGCTAACCGGTGATTGGCGCAGCCAACCGCCGATGGTAGCCAAAGTTACCGCGTGGCAGGGCGCGAACCGCTTCGTCCTCGACACCGGCCAAGTCTGGGAAGGCGTCGAGCCGATTCCTTATGAAATAGTCGGGCGTCAGATCACGATCGAAGCGCGGCCCATGGATGCGTTCGCCCTAAAAGCAGGCGAAGATTCCCTCGCCGTGCGCGTGCGGCGGGTGCGCTAACTGGGATTCGCTCCCCGACGGCGCCGCACGATGTTTTGCGTCCAGAACTCGGAACTGCGCGTCGACGTGCTCGATCCCGTCGCGGACGCCGCGCGGCTGGGCGCGCGGTATTGCTGGGGTGGTTACATCTGGCAGGTGCACGAACTCGTCGTCGGCCCGCTACTCCGTGGACCCGAATGGCCTCACCCGGCGCCGTCGGCGTTCAACGGCCAGGGCCTCCCGGAATCGTTTCGCCATCGCTCGCTCGACGGCGCCCCGTTCACGTGGCGCGGCGCACACGGCGTGGCGCTGGGCGCGGGCGAGCTGAGCACGGACGCCAGCGGCGCTGTCACGCTCGGCACGCCCTGCGAGTGGCGCGTCCTCGCGGAAGAATCGCGCCTCACCTTCACCACGGTTCACTCGGCCGCGGGGTTCCGGTATGAACTCACGCGCACCGTCTCGCTCCACGGCCGCGAACTGCGGTCACACACGCTGCTGCGTAACGCGTCGGACGACGCGCGCCTCGTGCTCGAATGGTTCGCCCACCCGTTTTTTCCCCTCGTCGAGGGCGTCGTCCGCGCCGAATTGCCCGTCGGCACATCTCTGGCCGAAAATGCCGGCTTCGCTCTCGCCGGCCGCGCGCTGACGCAGCAACGCGCGTTTCTCCGGCAAGACGACGGCCACATGGAACGCAGCCTGCGCCTCCCCGCTGGGCAGCCGCTCGTGGCGACACTCGCGCATCCAAGGATTGGAGACATCCGTTTCGCCACGGACTTCGCTCCGAACGCGTGCGTCATTTGGGGCAACGACCGGACGTTCTCCTGCGAGCCGTATCTCACGCTCGACGTCGCGCCTGCCGAGGCGCGCGAGTGGGAACTCGTTTACCGGTTCGGCGCGAGGTGATTTGAGCGCCGTTGGCATTCGACACTCCGCGCGGGCCTCACGCGGGAGCAGGAACCAGACGATCGGTGCCTCCTCAGCTTCCGATCACCAGCACGCCCTTAAACACAGCGAGCACGACGCCGACCAGCGCGCAGCAGACGGTGAAGCCGATCGTATCGACCTTGTCCCACTTGGTGAACTCCCAGTTGGAACGGGGAAACAGTTTGGTGTGATCGTAGCGGGACGGGTTCGCGTAGCTCACCTCCACCGCCACCGCGTCCTCCTCGAGTGTGGGCC
>JANPIT010000884.1:0-6526 GCA_031425115.1 Opitutaceae bacterium
AAAAGCTTCGACGGCAAAATCCCTCTCGACGCTCCCGCCGACACTCTCACCGCGAAAGCCGGCCGCCTGCTCTGCCCGCCCGGCCCCGGCTTCGGCATCACGCTCGATCCCAAGTGGCTCGCCGCCGCCAAAGTCGTCTGACTTTCCCCGATCTCCCCACTCCCCTCATGTCCTCTCGCCGCACTTTCCTCAAATCCGCCGCGCTTCTCGGCGCCGCTGCGCCACTCGCCCGCGCCCAAACTCCCGCCGCCACCCCTGCGCCCAAGGTCTCCGGCCACGCCGACGTCAAGATCACCGACGTCCGCGCCTATGTCGTCGAAAAGGCCATCCTCGTTGAAGTCGTGAGCGACGCGGGAATTTCCGGCTGGGGCGAGTGTTCGTTCGACGGCGGCACTCTGATGAAAAATTTCGTCGACCAACTTTTCAAAAAAGAAGTCGTCGGCAAAAGCGTCTGGGACACCCGCAAGCTCTGGGACTGGATGTTCTACGAGAACCATGATCTCGGCCCCGGCGGCGCGCTGCCCAACGCCATCGCCGGCGTGGACATCGCGCTCTGGGATCTGAAGGGCAAGCTCCTCGGCCTTCCCATCTACCGCCTTCTCGGCGGCAAATACCGCGACAAGCTCGAGCTCTACGGCAGTGTGCCCGTGCGCCGCGGCCGCGTGAGCATCGACGATTGCGTGAAGTCCTGCATGGCTTTCGTTAACCAGGGCTTCAAGTGCGTGAAGGTCCGCATGCAAATCCGCGAGCACTACCTGAACCCCGATCCCGATCCCACTTTCGCCTATATCGACGCCGTGCGAAAAGCCATCGGCCCCGACATCGTCCTCATGGTCGATGCCAACAACGGCTACTCCGCCCAGCGCGCCATCCAGACGGGCCGCAAGCTCTTCGAAAAATTCAACGTCACTTACTTCGAAGATCCCGTGAGCGATCAAAACCTCGTCGAAATGGCAGAGGTCGCCGCCGCCCTCCACGACCTGGAAATCGTCGCCGGCGAGAAGTGTTACACGCGCTGGCAGATCAAGGATCTCATCGTCCAGGGCCACGTGGACATCATCAACCCCGACGTGATCAAAGTCGGCGGCATCACCGAGCTCGACCGCATCGGCCACCTCGCGACCTGTTTTCAAAAACCGATCCAGCTCCACAACACCCGCCCGACTATTTCGACCGCGGCGACGATGCACGCAATCGCGACGTTCAGCACCGTGGCACGCTTCGTCGAGCAGCCGATCCTCGACGGTTTCGAGGGGCTGTTTAAATTGTTCAAGAATCGCGTCCGCATCGAAAACGGCTGGCTGCACCTCTCCGACGCGCCAGGCCACGGCCTCGAAGTGGATGCCGCAGCCGTCCGCGCCTCCGCCCTTCGCGTGTGACGTAAACGCGGAGTCGCCCACGGCCGCGCCGCGCACGAAGCGACGAATCGGCGGCTGCAAAGATCGCGGACTGAACACCACTGCAATTGACACCGACGTCTAGACGTCATCGCATCTCCGCGATGAAATCTACCCCGCTCCGCAATGCGCCAGGAAGGGTGCGTGACGCACTGATCCAAACGCTTTCGCAGAGCGGGCAGGCGATGGCCGTCAAAGAAATTGAAGAACATGTGGTGCGATTGATCGGGCCAACGCCCAAATCGTCCATTCGCTCCTACCTGCAACTCAACACGCCCGACATTTTTGTTCGCGAAGATCAGGGCTTCTACGGACTGCGCAACGAAGCCAGTAACGGTTACCAGCGCGAACTCGTCGCGCTCGAGTCATGGAAAGAGCCGGTCGCAATCGGCCGCGCCATGCTTCATCACGCGGATTGCTTCGACTGGCTGGAGCGACAGCCGGCGAATTCGATTCACGCGGTGGTCACCGATCCTCCCTACGGCCTCCATGAATACACTTCGGAGCAGCAATCGAAGTTACGCGCCGGAAAAGGCGGAGTGTGGCGCATACCGCCGTCGTTCGACGGACATGAGCGCTCGCCACTACCGCGTTTCACCACTCTCACCACGGCACAACTGGAGGAGCTGCGATCGTTTTTTTACCAGTGGACGCGCTTGCTGCTGCCGAAACTGGTCCCCGGGGCCAACGTCTTGGTCGCGTGCAACCCGCTGCTTTCGCACATCGTCGCGGGTGCGATGTCGGATGCGGGGCTTGAACGCCGCGGCGAAATTATCCGACTTGTCATGACGATGCGCGGCGGAGATCGGCCGAAACATGCCCACGAGGAGTTTTCCGGCGTCAGTGTGATGCCCCGTTCAATGTGGGAACCCTGGCTCGCCTATCGCAAGCCGCCCGAAGGTCGTATCCAGGATAATTTACGCAAATGGAAGACGGGGGGCTTTCGCCGGCCGTCGCAGGAACGCCCGTTCGGCGATGTCATCGAATCGTCGCCGACACGGGCGTCGGAGCGGGCGCTAGCGCCTCATCCCAGTCTCAAGCCCCAGGCGTTTTTGCGACAGGTCGTGCGAGCCGCGCTTCCGCTCGGTGAAGGCATCGTGCTCGATCCGTTCGCGGGCGCCGGCTCGACGCTCGCCGCAGCCGAGGCTGTCGGCTATTCGAGCGTGGGCGTAGAGAAAGATGCGGCTTACTTTGAGATTGCTCGAACTGCGGTGAAGAAGTTGGCCGTTGTCCGGACGGGCGAGTAGCATTAGGCGCGGTAGATCCAATTCTCCCGAAATCCCCTCAGCCCGGCTTTGTCGAGCGTCGCGGTGCGGGTGCCGAGCTCGCCGCGATCATTCCGACGGAAATGGGCAATCTCCACTTTCCCAAGATAGACCTCCGTGAACGAAGTCGGCTGCCGCGCGACGGCAGGCTCGGTTTCCTGATCCACATCGTAAACAAACACGCACAGCCACTGGTCACGAGCGCCGTGCATATCGACCGCGCCGCCAGCTTTGCGCGTGGTCTTAATCTCGACGCCCTCGACGCCCGATTTCACGGCATCCTTCGCATACACCCCTCGCACAATCAGGTCGGGATGTCCGTTGAAATACCGATTCTCAGTCAGCGTCCGCGAATGCTTGGCCAGACTCGCCGTGATCATGTCGGACAGCACACCGGACATGATTGCCGGTCGGAGCGTGTCATCGAGACGCATCAATCCCTTGGCCAGCAGATGTGAATTTACGTCGAAGAAGAAATCGTAGACATCTTGCATCGCCATTTGAAAATCCTCTCGTCGCAATTCGAACGGCATGACGGCCGTAGGATTGAACCTCGAGTTGTCTACCACGTTGCGGGCGATCGCCATGGCAACCACGTAAACCAGCCACTGTCCTTGCCGCCCAGCCTGAAGTTCGGACACATTTCACGATCAGCGGCTGCCCAGCCCACCCATGTCGCCCCTCGTCGCCATCTCCACCCCCGACGCGCCCGCGCCCGCCGGCCACTACGCGCAGGCCATCGCGCACCAAGGCACGCTCTACATCTCCGGCCAGCTCCCCATCAATCCCGCGACCGGCGCTCACGAACACGGCGACCTCGAGGCCCAGCTTCAGCGCACGCTCGCCAACCTCGACGCCATCCTCCGCGCCGCCAACACAAGCCGCGACCGCGTGCTGCGCGTGACGATCTACGTCGCCGACATCGCGCTCTGGCCGCGCGTCAACGCCACCTACGCCGCGTTCTTCGGCGCGCACCGCCCCGCGCGCACGGTCGTTCCGACGCCACCGTTGCATCACGGCTTCCTCATCGAGCTCGATGCCATCGCCGCGCTCGCGTGATGGCGCGCGAATCGCTTCAGATCGCTTCATGACCTCCCGTTTTCGATACACCGCGATCGCACTCGCTCTCGGGCTGACATTCGCCGCCTCACCGTTCGTCGCAGCTCAGCCCGCTTCGCTCGCCACGAAACCGGCGATCCGCGACGCACTCGCTTTTATCCAGCGCGTGGAGCCTGAGACTCTCGATGAGCAAGTCCGTCTCTGCGAGATTCCCGCGCCGCCCTTCCTGGAAAAAGCGCGCGCAGAATATTACCGGAAAAAATTCGTGGAGCTCGGCCTGAAAGACGTGCGCATCGACGCCGAGGGCAACGTCCTGGGCGTGCGCCCCGGCCGCTCCACATCACAACTCGTCGTTTTTGACGCCCACCTCGACACCGTCTTTCCCGAGGGCACCGACACCAAAGTGAAACGCGAAGGCACCATCCTCAAAGCACCCGGCATCGCCGACAATTGCCGCGGGCTCACCGTTCTCCTCACCGTCGCCCGCGCGCTGCAACAGTCCAATGTCACCACCGATGCCACCATCGTGTTTGTCGGCAGCGTGGGCGAAGAGGGGCTCGGCGATCTCCGCGGGATGAAGCACCTGCTCGGGAAGGAACTCGCGGGACTCGTCACGCAGTTCGTCGCTCTGGACGGCACCGGCCTGGGCGCTGCCGATGGCGCCGTCGGCAGCTACCGTTACCGCGTGACATTTCGCGCGCCGGGCGGGCACAGCTACGGAATGTTCGGCCTGGCCAATCCGATCCACGCGCTCGGTCGCGCCGTCGAAAAAATCGCGCGCTTCGAGGTCCCGGAATCGCCCAAAACAACCTTCAACGTCGGCCGCATCGAAGGCGGCACCTCCGTGAACTCCATCGCGCACACCGTCTCGATGGAGGTCGATATGCGCTCCGTCGGCGCGAATGAGTTGGACAGAATCGATGCCGCTTTCCGGACCGCCATCAGCGATGCCTTGAAAGAAGAGAATGAATTTTGGGCGACGCGCGCTCGCAATCCCCGCGCCCGCCTCATCAACACCCGCAGCCCCGTTACGGCCGACGTCGAGCGTATCGGCACCCGCCCTACAGGCAAAGTCGCCGACGACGCGCCTATCCTCGCCGCCGTGCGCCGCGCCGATGCCGCGCTCGGCATCGAATCGAGTTTCAGCGCCGGTAGCACCAACTCCAATACGCCCATCAGTCTCGGCATCCCATCCGTCACCTTGCGCACCGGCGGCGACGGCTCGGGAAACCACGCGCTCGACGAACAGTTCGATTCGAAGGACAGCCACCGCGGCACCCAGCGCGCGTTTCTCGCCCTCCTCGAAATCGCGGGCGTAGCGCCGTAAGCCCGCCTCCACCCGGAGCGCTACGGCGCGATCCAGTTCATCCACGGAATTCCGACCACCAGATACACCGTGATGAAGACGGCGCCGAAGATCGCCCCGAGCCGCCAGTAATCGCGTGCCGGGAGATAGCCCGAGCCGTAGTAAATCGGACTCGGGCCCGTGGCATACGGCGAGATGATGCCCATGATGCCGAGCGTGAGACAGAGCTGCAGCGCAAACTGCGGCACCACCACGCCCGGAATGCCCTGCGCCACGATCAGCATCACCGGGATGAGCGCCGTCGCATGCGCCGTCGTGCTGGCGAAGAGATAGTGGCTGAAGAAAAACACCAGCAGCAGGCCGATCGTCGCGCCCTCTGGTGACACGCCGACGAGCGACCGCGCGGTGAGTTCCGCAAACCACTTCACGAATCCCACGCGCCCGAGCCCGTCCGCCAGCGCGACCAGCGTCGCAAACCACGCGAGCGTGTTCCACGCCGACTTGTGCGCCACGATGTCCTCCCACTCGATCACCTGCGTGACCAGCAGCAGCACGATCACCGTGAGTGCCACGGTCGTCGCGTGAATGCGTTCGCCGCCGAAAATCCACAGCGCCAGCGCGAGCGTGACGAGCACCGCCAGCACCACCTCCTGCCACGAGACGCGACCCATTTTCTCCAACTCGGCGGCGGCCCAACGCTGAACTTCCGCCCCCGATTTCACCTCGGGCGGATACAGCCACCACGTCAGCAGCGGCACCAGGGCCAGCAGAATTATCCCGACCGGCAGGAATGCCAGAAACCACGACGTCCATTCCAGCGCCACGCCCGTTGTTTTTTTCACCAGCTCGACCGCGAGGAGATTGCTCGCCAGCCCGGTGAGAAACATCGAACTCGTCACCGAGGTGCCCGCAATCGCGACCCACATCAGATACGAACCGATCCGCCGCGCCGATGGTTCGTGCGGCCTCGAGCCGTAGAGCGGCGGCAGGTTTCGGATCACCGGATAAATCGTGCCGCCACTGCGCGCGGTGTTCGACGGCGTGAACGGCGCCAACAACAGGTCCGCCAGCACGATCGCATAACCGAGTATCAAGGTGTGGCCGCCGCCCAATTTCCGAACCAACCCCAGCGCCATCCGCCGCCCCAAACCCGTGCGATCATAGCCGAGCGCAAACATGAACGCGCTGAAGATCAGCCACACCGTGCCGTTAGAAAAGCCGGACAGCATCCAAGTCAGCGCCGTCTGCTCCGGTCGAAACCCCGGCCGCGCCATCTCCTCCGGACTGAAAAGTATCCACCGACTCCCTACGCCCACTACCACCACGCCCATTAATCCCACCGCCCCGCCCGGGAGCGGCTCCAGCACGAGCGCCGCAATCACGCCGGAAAAAACCGCAAAATAGAGCCAGGCGTGCGGCGCCAACCCGCCCGGCGCGGGCGCCACCGCGAGCGCCAGCATCAGTCCCAGCGGCACCGCCGCGCGCCACAGCTTGGAGCC
>JANPIT010000885.1:0-11959 GCA_031425115.1 Opitutaceae bacterium
TCGCCACGCTGCCCACGGTCGAGCAGGCGAAGGTGCACATCGTGTGGGACCCGCAGTGGACTCCGCAGATGATTTCCGAAACGGGCCGCAAGGTGCTCGGCCTCGAATAGCCGCGCCCATGAAAGCTCCCATCCCAAAAGACGAAACCAAGCGACTGGAAGCCCTCTACGCTTACGGCTTGCTGGACACGGATCCCGAGGCGGACTTCGACGAACTGGCGTTGTTGGCTTCGAAGATCTGCGGGTGTCCTATCGCTACGGTGACGCTGGTGGACCGGGCGCGGCAGTGGTTTAAGGCGGCGGTGGGGGCGACCGTGCGAGAAACCGATCGCGATGTGGCTTTTTGCGCGCATGCGATTCTGGTGCCGGAGAGTCTCACGGTGGTGCCGGACGCGACGCAGGATCCACGTTTTGCCGAGAATCCCCTGGTGCTGGGTGACCCACGGATTCGTTTTTACGCCGGTGCGCCCCTGCTGAGTGCG
The DNA here is from genome assembly GCA_031425115.1 of Opitutaceae bacterium. Lineage (GTDB taxonomy): Bacteria > Verrucomicrobiota > Verrucomicrobiia > Opitutales > Opitutaceae > ER46. Next base: position 482 of record JANPIT010000885.1, read on the forward strand.
AGCGGCGCGGCGATTGGCACGATCTGCGTGGTGGACACCAAGCCCCGCGAATTAACCGAGGATCAAGCCACCGCGCTCACGGTCTTCGCCCGGCAAGTATCGCGCTTGTTTGAATTGCGCCGTGTATCAGCGGAACTAGCACGCGCACTCGGCGAGGTGAAGATTCTCGAGGGCCTGCTGCCCATTTGTTGTCACTGCAAATCCATGCGCGACGAGGGGGGCGCCTGGCAACCTTTGGAAACTTACATGATGAATCGCACGAAGGCGCAGTTCACTCACGGCATCTGCCCCCATTGTGCGAAAGTGCTTTATCCTGATTTGGATCTCTCGAGCCCGAGCAGCCGCGCTTAGGCCGTAATGGTTTCAAGCGAGCAGCCGTCCGCATCGGCGGTGGGCGTTTCGCAATTGGGTCGGGCGATTACACCAGGGTAAGGTTCGGGCGAGAATTCCCGCGTCGGTTCGCTCAGGAGATGTCGATCGCAGAGCGAAAAAAGTTCGGCTTCCGATTGCGCGCGTCGCATGTCGTGAAGAAACGCGCCAGTCGGATCCACGCTTTGGCCGACGAAGTTCAGATATTTCTTCATTTTGTTCACGTGGTAGCGCTCGCCGATTTCAGGCAACTGCGTGGCGCGATAGAGGCGGTCGATGTAGTCGCGCACGTCGGCAAGTGTGATCCGCATGACGGGCACGCCGTTGAACTGCTCGCGACACTGGCGGAAAATCCACGGGTTGCGAATGGCGTGGCGGCCGATCATCACGCCGGCGGCACGGGTCTCGCCGAGCACCGCCGCGGCCCGGGCGGCGGACGTAACGTTGCCGTTGGCGAGCACCGGGCACTGCACGCGAGCGGCGGCGTGTTTGATGAAATCGTAGTGCACCTCACTCCGATACATTTCCTTCACCGTGCGGCCGTGCACACTGAGAAGATCGACGCGGTGCTCGTTCATCAGGTCGAGCAGGCGATCAAAATGTGCCGTGTCATCGAAACCGATACGCATCTTCACGGTGAAGAGTCCGGGGACGGCGGCACGCAGCGCGGCGAGAATTTCGCCCACCTTGGCGGGCTCGCGCAGGAGGCCGCCGCCGACGTTTTTCTTGTAAACCTTGGGCGCAGGACAGCCGAGGTTGAGATCGATGCCCGCTACGTTGTGCTGCAGGAGCTCGTGCGCAGTCCGGGTGAGATGGGTGATGTCCTCTCCGATGAGCTGCGCAAACACCGGGCGGCCCGTGGAGTTTTCGTCGATGGAACGGAGGATGTGCTTCTCCGGGCGGGACTGTGCATGGACACGGAAGAACTCGGTGAAAAAATAGTCGGGCGCGCCGTAGTGTGCGATCACCCGCATGAACGCCAGGTCTGTGACGTCCTGCATGGGAGCGAGCGCGGTGAGCGGGCCGGCGGGTTGCAACCCGGGCGGAAGAGGCGAACGGGCGGCGGAGGGGGACATGCCGTTCAGGTCTTCTCGTCGTCGTCGTCCGGCTCTTCCGCCTGCTGCTTCAGCACGCGCTCGAGAATTTCGCTCATGTCCTCGACGTTGTCGAAAACCGCGCGGGCGACGTAGATCGAGCGCTTGTGCTGCAGGGCGAGAACGATGGAATCGCTGGGGCGCGCGTCGAGTTCCACAATCTTCTTACCGAGCTCATTCTCCATGCGAAGGAGAATGCGAGCGAAGAAGGTGCCGTCCCGCGCATCATTTACGACGACGTGGTCGAGGTGAGCGCCGAGGCCGAGCAACACGCTGCCGATGAGATCGTGCGTGAGCGGTCGGTCTTTTTTGATGCCATTAATCGTCATCTGAATGGCGTTGCCGACCGAGTGATCGACGTAGATGACGAATGTTTTCTCGTCGTTGCCCAAGAAGACCGCGCAACCGTTGGCGGTGGGCATAACCCCCTTGATGGTGACGAGGACGACGTCGTTCTGCATGGCGGTGGAACATTGGTGCCATACCGCCTACCGTGCAAGCGGGTAGGGCGCGAAGGTGCTAGAACCCGAGCAAACTGATGCCCCACGTGCGGGCCTGCTCGAGCACGACGGGTTTTTCGAGGACGATAACTTTGCCGGCTTCCAAAGCGGCCGCGGTGAGCTGCGCCTCGCGCATGGTGGCGAGCGTGCGCAGGCCGAAGCACGGCACGTCAAAGCGCCAATCCTGCCGGGTCTTGACGGTCTTCACGAAGAGCGCCTCGTCCGTTTTGAATCCGCCGGCGCGGCGCAACATCTCGTCGGTGCCTTCGAATGCCTCAACGGCGAGCACCGTGCCTTTGCGCACGACGCAGCCCTGGCCGATGTCGAGCCGGGCGCACTCGCGCGCGATCTGCACGCCATGGTCCACGTAGTCGGCATCGATCGGAAATTTCCGGCCGGTCATGCAACCCGGCGAGGCGAGCTGCGCGTCGAGGAAAGCGCGCGCGTCGAGCAAGGTAACGTTGAGTGCCTCAATTTCGCGGGCGATCGCCCCGAAGATCGTTTCGGCGTTGCGGCGTTTCAACGTAAGCAGGATGCGGGTCGCCTTGAGATCGGGGTGGAGGCCCTTGAACAAACGACGCGGCGTGATCTGGCCAGCCATGTAGGCGTAGCCGGCTTTGAAATCGCGCAACGCGTCGAGCATGTGGCCGAGCTGGCCGACTTTGAGTATTACGTGATCCTGCTTCGCGAACGAGGCGATCAACTCGGGCGGTGTTTCCTCCTCGAATGCGACAAGCCGGAGAGGAATGCCGGCGGCGCGGACCGCGGCGGCGACGAGAACGGGATACGCGCCTTGTCCGGCGATCAGAACCAGTGGCCGACGGGGATCGTAGTCGGCGGGGAGGAAGGCGGAGACGGGCATTTCTGATTTACGACCGCCGATTTATGATTGGGGCCCCGGAGTCGGGGCAATCATCAATCATCGACCGAAATCACGAAACGTCCGGTCAGGTCTGCGCCCCGTAATATTTCTTGTAGCTCCGGTAGTAACGGTAGTTCGAGTAATACTCGATCCGGCGCGGCGAGAGGCCGTTGAGCACGATCCCGAGGACCTCGTTCTTACCGTTGCGCAGCGCGCGCATGTAGAGACGAATGTGTTTCCGGTAAGCGCGATTGAAGCGGCAGACGTAGACGACCTCGTCGATGCGCTCGGCGATGAGGAGCGAGTCAGTGACGGCGCCGAGCGGCGGAGAGTCGACAATGACGAGATCGTATTCGCGCTTCAGGCGCTCAAGCAGATGGCCGAAAGCGGGATTCTCCAGGAGTTCAGTCGGGCTCTTCGAGCGGCCGCCGGAGCAGAGGAGAGAGAGGTTCTCGCCGACCTTGATAATCCCGAGGGTGGGGTTCGTCGCGAGATCGCCTTCGATCGCAGCGCCGCCTTCAAACCAAGGGATGAGGCCCTGGTTGTTTTGCTGTTTGAAATGGCGGTGCAGCATCGGACGGCGCAGATCGCAATCGATGAGCAGGGTCTTCTTGCTGTGCCGGGCAAAGCAGCCGGCGACATTACAGGAAATAAGAGTCTTTCCCTCGCCCGGGATGGTGCTCGTGACGAGGATCGATTTGGGGAAATCGAGCTTGGAGTGAATCTTGATCGAGCTGTAAACGCTGAGAAAAGCCTCCACGCCCGGCGCCTGCTTGTTGTCGGCGATCAGCGTGTATTTCTCGTCATCCTTCATCGACGAAAGGTCGGGGATGATGCCGAGGAGATTGACGCCAATGAACGATTCCACGTCCCACGCACTTTTCACGCGGTCGTCGATGAAGCTTAGGCCGACGGCGACACCGAGAAAAACGAGCACGCCGATGCTGATACAGGTGCGGGTGATCTGCGACTTGTTGGGTGAATACGGCCATGTATTCGGAGTGGCACGATCGAGCGGACGCACCGGAACGTTTTCGATATTCTTGATTGTTTGCGTGTCGTTGAGGCGCTTCTGCAGCTCGGTGTATTGCTGCCGCTTGGTGTCTGACTCCGACTTGAGGGTGCGGAATTCGATGCTCATTTCCCCGAGCTCGAACTGCGCCTTTTCGTGCAGGCGATATTCTTCTTCAGTGGTCTTTACGCTTTGTCCAGCCTCGGCCTGACGCGCGCGGAGTTCGGCGATAGCCTGATCCTTCGCTTTCGCGAGATCGGTCTCAGTGACGTTGATCTCATTGGTCTTTTGAATCATCTGCGGATGCTTCTCGTAGTAGCGCTCGGCGAGTAGACTGAGATCCTGATTAAGTTTGTTGAGCTGTGCCTTGAGTGGCGCGACGGCCGGGTGCCCGCCGATCTCCGTGATTTCGAGGAGATTTTGGTTGGTCTTCTGGTAGGCCTCGATTTGGCGCATTTTCTCATCGATCAGGCGAAGACGCTGGTTGGCCTCGTCGCGAAACGCGGCCGCGCGGCGGAGGCGCTCGGACACGAGGTTCATCGAACTATCCAAGGAGATGAGGTTCTTCTCCTTCATGTATTTTTGGAGCAGTTGGTCGGCGTCCTCCGACTCCTTCCGCAAGCGATCTGCCTGCTCCTTAAGAAATTCGACTGCCACGTTGGTGCTCAGGTCGGTCTTCTTCATCAGAAACCGCATGAACGTATCCACATACTTGTTCGCGACGAGCGCGGCGGCTTCCGGATCCTGGTGGGTGACGGAAATACTGATGATGAAACTGGCGCGCGTGGGCGAGGGCGTCATGGAGCCCATGTCGATTCCGATAGACGCAGGGTCGGTGCCCGGGGGGGCATTTTTAAGCGCGGCACGCTTGAGGATCACCTGTTCTTCGGGGGTGAACGATTCGCGGACCCGAGCGGCGAGCGAGTTGCTGGCCAGCAGCTGAATGTTAGTGTTGAGGTCGATGTCCGAACGCACTGAGGAATCGGATACGCCCTGGATGTTGACGACGGTCTCGGGCTTTTCGAACTGCATCGTTGCCCGCGCCGCATACATGGGCGTGACCTGCATCTGGCGGTAGCCGTAGCCGATGGAAATCAGCAGGGCCAGCGGCAGCGCGATCCACAGGCGTTCGCGCAGGATGATGTAGTAGTCGCGGAGCGTGCGGCGCTCAACGACATCGTCGTCGCGCGCGGCCGATGGTGGCAACGGAGGTTTGGAAGGAGCTTCAGCCATCGGGTGCGTCGTGTTTATTAAATAATTTTCTCCGGCACGTAGATGATGTCATCTGGCTCCAGCACAAAAGCGGCGTCGCCGGAATCTGACGGCGCGCGGCCTTTGAGTGCGCTCTCTACGTCGAGCTTGAAGGTCTTTAATTGGCCGTTGGGCATGGTGCGCGTGACAATGACCTCTTTGCCCTTCGCCGTTTCACTGAAGCCACCGACTTTGAAGATGAGATCCTTGATCGTCATCTCGGTGTCGGCCGGGATTTCGGGCCGTCCGGGATTGTTGACCTTGCCGCTGATGATGACGGTGCGGGGGGCGTAGACCTCCACGGTTACGCTGACCTGCGGATTGCGAAGAAAGCGTTCGTCGCGATATTTCCGGGCGATCGCTTCCTGCGCCTCGGCGATGGTAAGGCCGACCAGACGAACTTCACCAATCAGCGACAAGTTGATCGTGCCGGTAGCTTCGACGCGTTTGCCGCCGGCGCTGAGATCCTGCTCGCCGAGGATGCCGACGGAAACGGTGTCGCCCCGGGTGATTTTGTAGGCGACGTATTTCTTCTCGGCCCGCGGGGTGGAGGCTGGCTGCGCCGCTGCGAGGGACTGACAGGCAACGACCGTCACCAGAGCGAGAATGGCCGAGGCGCGGAAGAGGGGGAAGTAGGTTTTCATGGAGTTACCAGCGGCTGGACATAGTCAGGGTCCACGAGGAGCGGACGAAATCCGCGAACTCGATGGTCGACCAATTTTGGAACCAAGAGTAGCCCAACGAGGCCTTGAAGTGCTCGTTGAGCGAATAGCCGAGATTGGCGGACCAAGTGAAATAATTGTCATGTCGCTGAGCACCGAGGACCGCAGGGAAGGCCGGCGAAATCATCGTGCCAGCCATGTCGAATACGGCGGGCGTTCCGCCCGTCACTATGACGCGGCCGCTTTCTCCGAGGAAGCGGCTATCGCCGAATGTGGCCGCAGCGGTGAACGACAGATGGGAGTTGTAAGCATACTGCGTGTCGATGGTCGCCGTGGTCGTATCGACGATCGAGTCGGTCGCGGTGATGGACAGATCCTTGGCGATCGAACCATTGAGATTGAGCTTCTTGTTGATCGAGAAGGACGCCGGCCCGCTAATGGTCCACGACTTGATGGCAGGCTGGTCGCCGAGTGGCGTGTGCGGGATTCGCACCAGATAGCCGACCCGGACGCCGCCCGCGACGCCGCGAACTAATTTGCCGTTCAGACCCAGGGAAAACGAGTGATCGTCACTGGAGGTGTTACGAGAAGATTGATTGAAACGGTAGCGATAGCCGGCGAGCACATCGCGCTCAGTCGTGAGCACGTGAAAGACATCCAGGGACGCGCTATAGCTCGAGAGACTGGAGAAAACCGTCTCGTCAATATAGCGCCGCGAAGAGTATCCAAACGAGCCTGACAAAGTGTAGGTGCCCGCGATGGGGTATTTGAAATTAAGGCCCACGGGAATGTTCCACGAGGTGCTGCGCAGATTGACCGAAGCGTCAGCCCGGCTTTCCCGCGCGGCGCTGAGGGTGAGCGAGCCCGTCGTCCGGCCGGTCTGCTTGGTGAACTCGAGGCCCAAAGAAGGGTTATTGAAATCCTGGCCCTCGAGCGTGCCAAAGCGGGAAGAACTGACCGCGGCGTTGGCATTGACGCCGATCCAGCCGGCGCGCCGGGTGTATTCGGCGGACAATGACGTGGAGTAGACGAAGTCGCCCCGGTTGTCGCTGTTGGCGAAAACATTCGAGTCGCGCGTGACTGAGACCGAGCCATTCACAAAAATTTTGTCATGCCCATCATTCAGCGTCACGAGGGCGTGCGCCGGGGTGGTGGCGAGCGACGTTGCCAGCAGTAAAGCCAGAGCAGCGCGGAACTCTCGCCGGGACATCATCGCGGTAATTCGGCAGTCTGCGGTGGACCTTAGCCACCCGGGCCGCGACCCGGATTCTGGATGCGGGCAGGACTGACCGTAAATTGAGTGGGCAGCACGACGGGAATAACCTGGACCGGCACGATCTCCCGGATGGTCACGCTACTCGCGCCACCCGAATTGCCGTTAAACGCCGTGACAGAACCTCCGCCGGTTGAACCGTCACTACCGTCGCCTGTCCCCGCGGTGACGGCGACATCTTCGCCCGCTCGATCGCCCGTTACTTGCCGCTCACGCACTTCAAAATATACGGTCTTCTTGGCCATGCACGCCATCGCGACTTTGTCGTCCAACTGCGGGAGCTCGGCTTCCGGAATTTTTTGGATCTGGATTTGAGCCGGCTGCCCCGGCGCGCCCTTGGTGATGAGGGCTTGCTCGCCGGCCTTGATGGTTTGTCCCCCTAGATCGGATAAGCCTCCCTTTACCGTGCTGTCGCCTTCCAGCATCGATATCCTGGTCACATTCTGGGCGGCCTCGATCACCACTTTGCGGCCGCGTATATTCACGGAGCCGTGTGGCGTTTGGTAGTTCATATTGCTTCCGGCGACGAGCTTGCTGGTGCAGAGCCCGACCGTGCCGCGGGCGACGAAAGCCTGCGTTTGGGAAATCGATGGCTCGGCATCCACGTCGGAGCGATTGGGCGTGAACGGCTCCTGCATAAAGCGCTTCACCTCGACCCGTGTATCGGCATCGAAGAAAGCTCCCGTGCCATTCGAATAAACCATCGTCGTGAAATGCTTGCTGCGGTCGGATCCCGCGGGCGGGTTCTTCGTCTCAATGACGGTGCCTTCCGCCGAGTAAACCGAGCGCTTGCCGAGATCCTCGAGCGCATCACCGGTGTCGATGATCGCCTCGCCGCTAACGTCAGCGACGTAAACTTTACTTGCTGGATTAGGCTTTTTGCCGCCCTGAGCAACGGCTTCGGTGGATCCGATGGTCACCGAGAAGATAGTCAGCACAGCTAGGGCGGCGCGGGTAGCGCGCGGGAATTGGCGGGTCTTCATGGTGGAATTTGCGGATGCGACGTTGCCGTGCCTTGGTGGCGCTAAACTGGGGGATAACCCCTAGTGAACGCAAGCCCGGAGTTTTCCCTATGTCACTCGACTACAATGTTTAGGATTTTACCTGGCACAAACACGATGCGCTTGATGCTTTTGCCCTCCAAGTGGGGGGCAACCCGGGGGTGGGCATGGGCGATTTGAAGGGCGGCCTCTTGGCTAATACCGACCGGCACCAGCTGGTCGCCGCGATGTTTGCCGTTCACCTGGAAGACGAGTTTGACCTCGGATTGGGTGAGCCGGCTTTGATCAAACGTCGGCCACGGTGCCCGCATGATCGAGCCCACTCCGCCGAGCCGCGCCCAGAGTTCTTCGCAAATATGCGGTGCAAACGGAGCGAGGAGCTGCAAGAAAGTGAGAAACGCGTCGCGGCTGACTGCGGGAGTTTTCTGCAGGGCGTTCATGCAGATCATCATTTGTGAGATCGCGGTATTGAGCCTCAGGGCCTCGATGTCGTCGCCGACCTTCTTGATTGTCTCATGCAGTAGCTTGGTCAGTTCGACGGAATCAGTCGCCGTGCCGGAGATTTTGGTGCTTACGCTCCCGTCCGGCCCGATCGCTTCGCGCCAGATTTTTTGCAGGAAGCGATGCACGCCTTCGATATTGCGAGCATTCCAAGGCTTCATGGCCTCGAGTGGACCGAGGAACATCAGGTAAAGGCGCAGGGAGTCGGTGCCATGCGACTGAACGATGGTGTCCGGGCTTACGACGTTGCCGCGGCTTTTGGACATTTTTTCCCCGTCCTCACCGAGAATAATCCCTTGGTGGAATAGCTTCTTGAACGGTTCGGCGTGCGGCACGATGCCCAGATCGAAAAGCACCTTGTGCCAGAAACGCGCATACAGAAGGTGCAACACCGCGTGCTCTGCGCCGCCCACGTAAAGATCGGGGGTGCCCCAATAACGCAGCGCTTCCGGTGACGCGAGGGCGTCCGCATTCCGTGGGTCGAGAAAGCGCAGATAATACCAGCACGAGCCGGCCCACTGCGGCATCGTATTCGTTTCGCGGCGACCGCGCAGCCAGGCTTCGCCCGCGGGCTTCGGCGCGGTAGCGGGCACCGCAGCGCCGGTCTCCGCGTGAATCCAAATTTCCAGCCAGTTCGTTTCGTTCGCTAGCGGGCTTTCTCCCGTGCCACTCGGCAGGTAGGTCTGCACATCGGGCAACTCGAGGGGCAGGGCCTGCGCCGGGAGAGGCAGCGCATAGTGCACGGCGCCATTCTCGCTGAAAGTCACCGGCTCCGGCGGCAACGTCGCGCCTCGGATGGCGGCGGCTTTCGCGTAATCGGTCGCGCTCACCCACACGATGGGGAAAGGCTCGCCCCAGTAACGCTGACGCGAAAACAGCCAGTCGCGGAGCTTGTAGTTGATCGTCGGCTTCCCGACGCCGCGGGTCGCGAGTTCAGCAGTGATTTTCTTTTTCGCGTCTGGCCACAACATCCCGTCGTAGCCAGGTGAGTTCACCAACGTGCCGTCGCCGACGTAGGGCAACATTGTTTCCGGCTTGCCGCTGTCGATCACTTGCACGATCGGGAGCGAAAACTGCTGGGCAAATTCGTAGTCACGTTCGTCGTGCGCGGGCACGGCCATGATGGCGCCAGTGCCGTAGCCCATCAGCACGTAATCCGCGATCCAGATCGGCACGCGTTGACCGTTCACCGGATTGATTGCGAATGAGCCACTGAAAACGCCCGACTTATCCTTCGCCAAATCGGTGCGCTCGAGATCGCTCTTGGCTCCGGCCTTTTTGCGATAGGCTTCAACCGCTGCCTTATGCTCCCCGTGCGTGAGCACGTCGACGAGCGGATGCTCCGGAGCCAGCACCATGTAGGTGCAGCCGAAAAGCGTGTCGGGGCGCGTGGTGAAAATTTTCAGTTGGCCGAGCGCTTTGTCTTCGAGTTCGAAAAGAATCTCCGCCCCCTCGCTGCGTCCGATCCACGCTTCTTGCATCCGTTTTGTGGAGTCGGGCCAGTCGACGTCTTTTAAGTCAGCGAGCAAGCGCTCTGCGTAAGCCGTGATGCGTAAAACCCATTGGCGCAGGTTGCGCCGCTCGACGGGAAACCCGCCCACCTCGCTCTTGCCGTCGACCACTTCCTCGTTCGCCAACACAGTGCGCAATTCCGGGCACCACCACACAGGACGCTCGTCGACATACGCGAGGCCTCGTTGGAAGAGCTGCAAAAAAATCCACTGCGTCCACCGGAAATATTTCGGATCTGTCGTATCGATCTCCCGCTCCCAATCGTAAGAAAACCCGAGCGCTTTGATCTGCCGTTTGAAATTGGTGATGTTGTTCTGCGTGTTCGACGCGGGATGGGTGCCGGTCTTCACCGCGTGCTGTTCCGCGGGCAGGCCAAAAGCGTCCCAGCCGATTGGATGCAGGACGTTGAAACCCCGCGCGCGCTTGTAGCGGGCGAGGATGTCCGTCGCGGTGTAGCCTTCGGGATGACCGATGTGCAAACCCGCGCCCGATGGATACGGGAACATGTCGAGCACGTAGAATTTCGGTTTCGTCGAGTTGTTCTCGGCGCGGAACGAGCCATCCTCCTCCCAGAACGATTGCCAATGCGGCTCTATCTCATGGAAGTTGTAGTCAATACTCTTGGTAGCCATCGTGTGAACCCGCCACTGTGAAACCTTTCTCCGCCCGGTCAATCTCCACCCTCGGCACCACTTTTCTCCTCGGAATTTCGCTCATTTCTCCCGCGCACGCCGCGATGAGTCGCGGTTTCAATCAATTGCTTGATGCGGTCGTCCGTATCGACGTCCGCGAGATCGCATTTGAGGCAGGGGCGCGCCGTTACACCGCCAGTTTGGGTTCTGGCGTAATCCTCTCTGCCGATGGGATCGTGCTTACAAACGCGCATGTCGCGAGTCCGCGCGCCGTCGATCTCAATATCACGCTTTCCAATCTCGAACGCGTGAGCGCGCGGTTGGTCGGCTGGGATCACTGGACGGATCTTGCCGTGCTGCGCATTGATATGGCCGAGGTGAAGCGACGCGGGTTCAAGCTGAGTCACGCGCAGTTCGGCGAGAGCAACGATTTGTTTCCCGGCCAGGTCGTGTTTGCGGTGGGCACTCCTCACGGGCTCACGCGCACGGTCACCCGCGGGATCGTTTCCAACAACAACCGTTACTTCGAAGACAATCGCGGCGTCGGTGGCTACGAGACGGGCACCTTCAACACCTGGCTCCAGACGGACGCGGCGATCAATCCAGGTAATTCCGGCGGCCCGCTCGTGACGGAAGACGGCAAGGTCATCGGTATCTCGTCCCGTGGATACATGGGCGCGAACAATCTGGGATTCGCCATTCCGTCGGCCACTGCGAAGGATGTGATGGATCGCCTCGTGCGGGACGGCACGATTGTGCGGAGTTACGTCGGGGTCGTCCCTGGCGCGTTGCAGGACTTGGAGAATTTC
>JANPIT010000886.1:0-13969 GCA_031425115.1 Opitutaceae bacterium
CCGCGCCGGGCAATCAGCGTAATCAGCGCCGCAGGCCAGCCATTTCACGATTCCGCGGCAGATGAAGCCTTGTTCTCCGCGCTAAAATCAAATCTCCGCGCCGGTGTTCCCGTGCGCGATCTCGATCTCGCGATCAACGATCCGGAGTTCGCGCGAGCGTGTGCCGAGGCGTTGCTTCAACACTTGCGGTAATTCCGATCCGAGGTGGAGCGGCTTGTCCCCAAGACGCTGGTTTGGGGTATTGCCAACATCCTGAGCGCGCGTTGGGGACAACGCGCTCCACCTCGGACCGGTTTCCCCCACCGCCGGTTGGGGCATTCGCCCCTCAGCTCTCAGCTCCCAACTATCAGCTCAGACCGCCCCCACCACCCTCACTCTTTCTTTTTCTTCTTTGCCGCCGGCGGCGCGCCGGGGACGTCGCCGTCGAGGGCGCGGATGGGAAAGACGGTGGATGTCACGTGCTGCTCTTCCAGGAGCTTCGTGAGTTTCGCCACAACGTCGGGGTGCTGAGCGGCGACGTTCTGCTGCTCCTTCGGATCCTTCGCGAGGTCGTAGAGCTCGAGCGTTTTGCTGGTGGCTACATTTGGACGAATCCCCTTCCAGTTCCCCACCCGCACCATCTGCTCACCGCCGCCGGCGGCTGACTCACGGTAGAGGAACGGGCGCTCCGGTTGCGCTTGGCCGCGGAGCGTCGCCGCAAAGCTGATACCGTCGATGCCCTTCGGCGTCTCGGTGGCCGCGCCGGCGAGCTCGACCAGGGTCGGCAGCCAGTCCTCGAAGCCCGTCACGCGATCGCTCGTGGTGCCGGGTTTGATTTTGCCCGTCCATCGGACGAGGCACGGCACGCGGACGCCGCCCTCGTAGTAACCGCCCTTCTTGCCGCGCAGTCCGCCGACGCTGTTGAAGAACTCGAGGCCGGGGCCCGAGCCGCCGTTGTCGCTCGTGAAGACGACGATCGTGTTGTCGCGCAGACCAAACTCGTCGACCAGTGCGAGCAGCTTTCCGATGTCGCGATCCATCCGCGTGATCATCGCAGCGTAGGCGGCGCGCGGGGCGCGATGCGGCAGATAATTGCCCGTCGCGGTCGAGGGCTCCTCGAATTTGCCGAGGTATTCGGCGAGCGAGTCCTCGGGAACCTGATACGCCAGGTGCGGGATGGTCGTCGGGTAATAGAGGAAGAACGGCTTGTTCTTATTCTCGCGGAGGAACTCCTGCGCCTTCGCGGCGATGAGATCGGAGGAGTAATCGGGGCCCACAAATTTCTTGTAGTTCTCGGGCGCGGTCGTCTCCGGATTAAGCAGCTCGCGGTCGTGCACGTTGAACTCGGGGTTGTTGAGCTTCACCTTGCGGTCGTTGTCCCAGAGGTAGGTCGTGTAGAAATTGTGCGCGTGCGCCTGATCGTTGTAGCCGAAGAAGCGATCGAAACCCTGCTTCTGCGGGTCGCCGCTGCTGCCGACGGCACCGAGACCCCACTTGCCGAAGCCGCCGCTGGTGTAGCCGAGTTTTTTCAACGTGAGCGGCAACTGAAGCTCGCCGGCCGGCACCGGCTCCTGGCCTTCTGCGCTGCTGCCGCCGGGCATGCCGACGCCGCCGCGGTTGTTTCGAATGTAGGCGTGGCCCGGGTGCTTGCCGCTCATCAGCACGCAGCGCGAGGGCGCACAGACGTTGTGACCCGAGTAGTGCTGCGTGAGCTTCATCCCATCGGCCGCGAGTTTGTCGAGATTCGGCGTGCGAATCTTCGTCTGGCCGTAGGCGCCGATGTCGCCGTAACCGAGATCGTCGGCGAGGAGGAAGATGATGTTCGGGCGCGTCTGGGATGGGGCCGCCGCGAAAGCGGAGGCGGCCAGGAGCAGGGAAAAAACAAGGGCACCAGAGAGACGTGATTTCATCGTAAGGGGAAAAGTTTCGCTCGGGTCTACGCGGATGCGGCGATGCGTGAAGGTCGACCAAAATCTGATGCGAGCCGTCGCATGGCCCGATCGTCTGATCCCAACCGCTGAGGTGTTTTTGCCTTTGGCGCGGCAGCGCCGGTCGGGCCCGACCTCCGGGCCATGGCCGTTGAATATGCCGAACGATGCAGCGTTTGAACCAACGGCTAATCGCCTCCACAAAAGTTGAGGGTCTGCCCATGGCAGACGTCGTCGATGCCCGCGATTAGCGGGCCCTGGATCGGTTGCGAGGGCGATGAGCCGGAGCGCTGAAACACGATTTCGCCATTGGCGAAATCACATCAGTGGTTTCCTGACAGCCTGCCCGGAGGTCGGGCTCTATCCGTCGCGGACTGTAGCTGCTTCTTGCTGCATTGCTAATCGCCGTCGTTCACCAGATTTTTTTGCCGCTGCCATGCCTATGAAACTCCGCCCCTGTTTTCGCCTCGCGCTGCTCGGCCTCGCTCTGACCTTGCCTCAACTCGTCGCAGCCGGGGCGGCAAAGCGGCCGAACGTCCTCGTGATCATGTCCGACGACCTGCGCCCGGAGCTGGGCTGTTATGGCGTCGCGGGCATCAAGACGCCGCACATCGACAAACTCGCGGCGCAAAGCGTCCGCTTCGAGCGTCACTACGTGCAGTATCCGCTCTGCAATCCATCGCGGGCATCGCTGCTCACGGGACGTTATCCCACAGCCACCGGCGTGCTGGGCAACAGCGAGTGGCTGGGCTCGCGGCATCCCGACTGGGACACGATGCCGGCCTATTTCAAGAAACAGGGCTACACCACGCTGCGCGCTGGCAAAATTTTCCATGGCCCGTTCGACGATACTGCCGCCTGGCATGAAGGCGGCACACCGCGGCCCGACGGCAGCGGCGACCGCACCGGCGGCAGCACGCAAGTGGCTTCGGTTTCCGACAACATCGTCACGCTCGAGGGCGACGGCGAGACACACGGCGACTACCGATCCGCGACCCGCACGATCGACTATCTGCAGAAATCGCGGACTGCCGCGCAGCCGTTCTTCATCGCGTGCGGTTTCAGCAAGCCGCACAGCCCGCCGACCGCGCCGAAGAGATTCTTCGACCTCTACGACGTGAACACGATTCCGCTGCCGGCGGACTTTGCCTCCAAGCCGACCGTGCCGGCCGGGTTTCCCGAGCGCAGTGTGCCTGCCCGCAGCGGCGACCTGTTTATCGGGCGCGACGCGAGTGAACAGGCGGCGCGCGAGATGAAGCGGGCGTATTGGGCCAGCGTGTCGTTCGTCGACGCGCAGGTCGGCCGCGTGCTTGCCGCGCTGGACGAGCTCGGTCTCCGCGAGAACACGATCATCGTGTTCTGGGGTGATCACGGCTATCACCTCGGTGAGAAGGGCAAGTGGTCGAAGCACAACTCGCTTTGGGAGGTCGCGCTGCGCACGCCCTACATGATTTCGGCGCCGGGCATTTCAGCGAATGGCAAATCGAGCCCGCGCATCGTCGAGTCGCTGAGCATGTTTCCCACGCTGATCGAATTGTGCGCTCTGCCGCCGATCGCGGGACTGCAAGGCGCGAGCATCGTGCCGCTGTTGCGCAACCCGACTGCCCCGTGGGATCGGCCGGCGATTTCCGTCATGTATGCGCAGCGCACGCTCGGCCGCAGTGTGCGCACGGATCGCTGGCGCTATGCCGATTGGGCCGACGGACAAGAAGGCGCGATGCTGATCGATATGCAGAATGATCCCGTGGGCACGAAGAACCTCGCGAGCGATTCGGCGCACGCGAGCGTCGTCGCGGAAATGAAGAAACACCTGGAACAGTTGCCGCCGGTGTTTGAGAAACAACCGGGCGCGGAGGTTGTGCCGAAGGCAGGGAAGAAGCGTGCCGCGAAATGAAGGGCCGACGTTCGCCGGCGAGCCCGCTGTAAACCGCGGGGATGCCGCCGGCGTGAGCGTGACGGTGTGTTTTGCGAGGACGCGCCGCGCGTGGCCCGGGGGCTAGGGCGTGTTTTCAAAATGCCAATTGCACCCAATCTGATTCGCGTAGGTCAGCTCGCTTGCGAGCGCGGATGGGGCGCGCGCAAGCGCGCTGGCCTACCTAGGCTCCATTTTGAAAACACACCCTAATAAAAGCTCTCCACGCCCTCCTGCACTGCCAGCGCACCTCAGGCCCTGACCGCGCCGGCTTACTCGCGGGCCTTTTTCTTTCCCTTGGTGGGCGCCGCCCCCGCGTCCGCATCGGCCGGAATCGTGAGCGTCGGCGGCCCGTGAAGCCAGCCGAGCGAGGCGAGAAATTTATCTGCGGCGATCACGGTTTCGTAATACGACTTGCCGCGGTTAAAAAACGAGTGCGCCTGCCCTTCGTAGACGATCAATTCGCACCGCGCTCCCGCCGCCTTCATGTCGGCGGCAAAGTCTTTCACCTGCGTCACCGGCACCACTGCATCGTCCGCACCGTGAAAAATGATGGTCGGCGGCGCATCCTTCGTCACGTGATTCGCCGGCGTCGAGGCGATGAACTTTTTCCCTTCCGGACCAAAGCGAGACGCGACGCGAGTCTCAGCGTCGAGCGCTGGCGATACCTTGAAACCGACGAAAGGATTGAAAAGGATCAGCGCGCCCGGCTTGGGCGAAATCTTCAGATCATCCGCCGGATCGTCGAAGCCCGGCACTAATCCCAGGAAGGCGGCCAGATGTCCGCCCGCCGAGCCACCGCCGGCCGCGATACGCGTAGCGTCGATGCCCAGCTCTTTCGCGTGCGAACGGACCCAACGCAGCGCGGACTTGGCATCGTGCATACACGGAAACGGAGCCAGCGGCGCGTCCTTCTGCATCAGACGATATTCCACGCTCATGGTCACGAGGCCGCGCGAAGCGAAATATTCGCTCTGCCGCAGGAACGCAGTCGGTGCGCCACCCGTCCAGCCACCGCCGTGAAAAAAAACGATCGCGGGTCGTTGGTCGGACGCGCGCCAGTCCTTCGGCTTGAAAACATGGAGCCGCAGTTCACGGCCATCGACCTTCTTGTAGATGTGAGGCTCGCCCGCCATGTCCGCAGCGGAAACCGTCGCCGGGGCAACGCAGCAAATGGCGGTGAACAACGCAGGGCGGAACAAGGGAAGCAGCTTCATGGTGCCAGGAGAAAGGAGGTCGGTGGGGCGCAGCGCATCGCAGCACTGCCAAGTATCATCGAAGGAGGAAACGCAGAGGTGTCGCGCTGTCACCCTGTTTTCCAATCTTCGACTTGGCCAGGCGGTGGGAAAGCGGCGGGCGCACGACGGCAGTTTATTGACACACCCGCGGCACCGTCACCATTCCGCATTTCCCCCGCCCGCGCCCGGGTCAGATCTCGTTATCGGTCGAGCCGTCCTGCTCCTCTGACTCAAGCAACGAACGCAGCGCGAGATGGCCATCCATCAAGTCCACCACCGACTCCGCCGTGCCTGGCTCCGTCCAGAAGCGCACAATGACTTGTTCACGCGCAATGATGATTTCGGCCGGCGACATCCCGGGTAGCAGTCCCGCAAACATCGCCAGCAGCGCATCTACCCGCTCGTCGTCGGGAATACGGCCAACGCCGGCGAGCAGAAAATCGATAATGGACTTGAGCGGATACATGATGACGCCCACCCAGACCGCGATCGCGGGCGGTCGAGCGGGGGGTCTAGCACCCGTTTGGCGACGCCAGAAGCGATGTTTCGGCCGCAGCTCGACCCACGTGTAGCTGGAGTTCGCGGACCCGCCAGGCGATGAGCGCGGAGCGCCCGCGTGGCCGGGTCCCCATCGCAGCGGTTGATGACGGCGGCCCAGCCGCACCGCTGCTGGCGATGCCCGGAAACAGCAGGAGCCCGAATCGCACGCCAATGCAGTCCGGGCTCCTGAGGTGGCTTCCTTCGTTCGCGTGGTCAGGCGCAATCTCAGAACCAGCGCTGTTAGCCAATCGACGCTAAACCGGCTTACAAGTGCGGATTCCGTTTTCGGCAAAGCATCGTCGCCCGGCAAACCCGGGTGCACCGACTGGCCGGGCACATCCTTTAGTCTGACTCGGATCTTTCCGTCTCAGAGCTGATCCACATCGAAATATCGCAGCACGCCGGGCAGAAAATACGGCTTGATGTCTGCCGTGTCGTAGAACCGGGTGCGCACGAAATCCGCGAAGCGAAATCCTTCGTTCCACTCGCATCCGCTCACGCGCGGCTCGAGCGCCGCCGCCAATTTCGCATGCACGCCCACGCGGCCTTCCGCGTAAAAACGCACGTCGTCGCGCTTGAGTTCCGGCCACGCTGCCAGCACGTCGACGGCCTTCCACGCCTCGAACGTCCGCAACGCGACCATGCTGTCGCCCATCCATTCGAGATCATCCGATAGCTTGTGCCACGTGCCGTAGAACGCATTCATCGCGCCGTGGTTGATCGCATCGAGTTTGAGTGGGCCCATGCCGGAAAGATTTACCACAAACACCGCGCGGCCGCGGCCCGTCTCGGCCTCGATCCACGCCGCATGCTTCGACAGCGCCGCGGTGCCCTCCTCCCAGATCGCAATCGTCACGGGTAAATTTTCACTCGGTCGCTCGCGGGGGCGGATCAACATGCCCAAGTTCGCGAGGTTCGGCTGCGGATACCAAAACGCCGTGTCCACCGTAAAGGCACCGACGCGGCGACCGCGATCGATGCGGCGGGGGTTGAGCGGACTCGCCTCGCGTTGGCGCATCACTTGCGTCCGCAGCCAATCGCGCGCCCGCGTTTTCCGCTCGGCCGGCGCCATCGCAGCGAGCGTTGCTTCCGCCTCTTTGTAGCGTTGCAGATTGGCCTCGAACACAAACTCCGCATCCGCCAGCTCGCCGCGGACTTGTCCGGACTTCGTCGCATACAGCTGCTCCGCGGGCAGCAGCTTCGGCTCGAAGGTCTTGAGGTCGACGGTGCGACCCAGGAGGTGCTGCGCAAAAAACGCCGCCGCAGCCTTTGCCAGATTGGGCGTGTAGGAATGCGTCGAGTCATCTTCCACCAAAGCCAGCGCCGCACCCTTCCCGGCGATCTCCCAAACGCGCCGCCCCCGCGTCACCGTGCGCCGGGTGCCTTCGATGGGGAAAAAATCCGAAGTGACGGCGAGCACGCACACGGGCTTTGGCGCCATCGCGAGCAGGATGTCTTCATGATCGAAACCCGCCGCCGTAAACCCCGGCCAGATTTGCTCCGCGTCCTGCGGCTGTCCCGTGCGCTGATACGCGTCGCGGCTCATGATGAACGTCGCCGGCGCCGCCGCGGCCACCCGCGGGTCTGCCAGCATCACGAGGCTTGTCTGGGTGCCACCCCCAGAGTTGCCGGTCACGCCGATTTTCGCCGGATCCACTTCCGCGCGGGAGATCAAGTAGTCGATCCCGCGCATCGCATCGTGCAGCATGATGCGCGCGAGGGTATCGCCCATGAAACGGAGTTGCGCGCCGGAGTGGTCGTGATCGCGCGTGCCCATGCCGACGGGGTTTTTCTGCGTGTCGGGCTCGAAGTAACTCAATCGCTCACCCTGCCCCACCGGATCTTGCGAAAGCACGATCAGGCCGGCGCGCGCGAGCGTCTGGCAAACGCTCTGATATTCGCCCACGACTTTGGCGGTGTTGTGGTGCCCACTCAAAAACAACACCGCGGCCGAGCGGCCGGCAGGCAGCGTGGACGGGATGTAGAGATTCGCGGTCACGTAGTGGCGCGGCCGCGACTCGAAAATAACTTTCTCGATCCGGAATCCCTCGCCGGAAACTGTGCCCGTCACGCGTGCATTCAGCGGAGTCGTGACGGACGGCAAGCCCCCGAGATTGGCCACCACGACTCGGCGAATTTCCTCCTGCCGGTTCCGCAATGCCTCGGGCGTGCGCACGCTGTCGCGTTGCGCTTCCCCTGCGGCGAAGAACCTCCGCGAGCGGTCGTAGATATGATCCTTGAGGTGACTTCCTGGATACGCGTAGCCGAAGGCATAACGATCGAGAGCCTGCCACGGTGAGGTCGGCGCCGGCGCGGATGCAGGCGGTGTTTGCGCTCCTGCCGTGATGGAAAATTGCGCCGCGACAAGGAACAACCCAGCCAATGGGCAAAATGGAAAACGCATAGGGTAAAGCGCGCGGGGGTAGATGCGCGGCGCTTCCCACTCAAGGCCGTCACGCCCCGCAGAACGAGAACGAATGCGGGAAACCGTATTCGGTCGTCTACCGCGCCGCGTCGGCCATCAGCGCGATCAGTTTTCCCCCAAACTCCAGTCGCTCCTCTGTCGTGATGATGCGGCCGAGCTTTTTGCTGGGGCCGATCCGCTGCTCCATGAGCGCCATCGGTATTTTCGCTTCGCGCCAGATTGAATTGGTCGAGTTGGCCGGACCCCCGCCCGAGAAAATCGTCATCTTCGGCCGCGAGGGATCGAATGTCGTGTGCGTCACCAACAGATCGAAAAAGCGGTGCAGCATTGCCTGCTGCGGATCAGCATCCGTCATCGTATCGAGATACTCGTTCATCTCCGTGTTGTGCAGATTTAGAGCGATCGCGATCGGCTGACGGGCGTGCTGCGCGAGCAGCGCCTGTTTCACATACCAAATCTCCGGATTCCGCTCGAGCCACAGCTTTCCCCGGAGGTCCACCTCGTCCCACTGGCGATTGGGGTCGAAACCGTTGGCGTTGAACCGCACTTCGCCGCGCACCACCGAATCCGGGTTGATCATCGGCACGAATTTAAAGAGGAATTCATCACGCAGCCGCCGCGCCGCTGGTGCGTCCGAGATCACGAACTTCAAAGCACCCTCCACCAGAAACGAGGTGCCGCATTCCCAGGCGTGCTGGCGCGCCTGCAACCACACGACCTTCTTTTCCGCATCGGGCCGCGCGAAATTCGAGACTGTGACGAGATGCAACGGCCGACCGAGAACAGAGTGTCCGATCACCTCCGTGCGCGCGTCCGGCACGCGGCTGACCTCGGTGAGCAAGTCCAGCAAGCGCGTGTGCGGATAGGGCGGGATATGCGCGAGCCACACCGTGTTGCCCTTCGGTTTCACCGTGAGAGTCAGCTCATCCTTTGCCACGTCCCACGTCGCCGCGGGGAAATGAGTCCACGTCCGATTATCCTCGCTGAACACCGGCCGATACCAGTCGCCGGCTGGAGCGTTGGCCGGCCGATCGTTGTATTCACCTTTGAACGACGTGAGCCGGATCGTCAGCTCCCGGCCCGCGACGTCATCCATCCTGAAATAGAACCAGGTCGCCTGCCGGTTGCGCCCGCGGGAGTCCTGCTGGCCGCGGATGTGCAGCCGGAACTCAGTTTCGCTCACCTTCTCGATCAACCCGATCGATGCGCTGTCGAACGCCGTGTTGAACAGCACCGGCTTCACGCCGGGATTCGCGGGCAGCGATGCGGGCTCAGACGCCGCCGCCGCCAAGACACCGAGCAAGAGGAGGAGGAAATTGCGCATGGGGTGGAGCCAACCTCGGACACGGATCGAAGGGGTCAACGATCATTTCAGGAGCTGCGCCCCACAATTGTTTCGCCGGCCCGCACGTGCCCGTCGTAACTGTCGCATCCCCATGAATCCCCGGCGCCGCTTCCTTTTTCGATCGCTCGTTTTCTTCGCACTCGTGCCTGCCGCTTTCGCCGCCGATGGGTGGCGAACCCTCTTCAACGGTCAGGACCTCACGGGCTGGAAGCCAAATGTTTACCCCGATTCGTGGTCCGTCATCGACGGCGCGATCCGTGCGAAGGCCACCAAGGAGAGCTCGCATTTGTTTTTCGTCGGCACCGTCGCCGATGGTTTCGAGCGCTTCAAAGACTTCGAGCTCGAGGTGATCGCGCGCAGCGAGCCAAACTCCAACGGCGGGATTTTCATCCATACCGATTATGGCACCATGAGCGCGGCCCTCCGCCTCACGAAGGGCTACGAGATTCAGCTCAACAGCTCCGCGCGCGAAAAGAAAAAGACCGGCAGCCTCTACGCGATCGTCGACCTTGACGCGTCGCCGGTCGACGAGACGACGTGGTTTACCACGCTCATTACCGTCCGCGGCCCGCGCATCACGATCCAGCTCAATGGCAAGACCGTCGTCGACTACACGGAGCCGGCCAACGCGCCGCGCCCCGCGGGCCGCGAAGGCCGGTTGCTCAATCCCGCGGGAGGCGCGATCGCTCTGCAGGCCCATGATCCGAACAGCGCGTTCTATTTCAAAAGCGTGCGGATCCGGACGCTCTGACCATGAAAAGAATTTTTGTCGGCCTCCTATTCGCGGCCTGGGCCCCGCTCGCTATCGCCGCGGCCCCTGCACCGACGGGCGACCGCTCGATCGTGGAAAAGACGCCCGGCTTGGTCGCGTTCTGGACCTTCGCCGAGGACGCCGGCGCACCTCGCGTTTCCTCCGGCACACGTCAGCCGTATCCCCTCGCCGAAGTCGGCGGGCCCATTCCCCGCGTCCAGGGCGGGCCGTTCTCGGGCTACGCGGCCGAGCTCAACGGCAAGCAGTATTTCGAAATCCCCTACGCCAAAACCGGCGATCTCAACATCGCGGGTCGCCAGGCACAGGTCAGCCTTTTCGCGGTCGTTCGGATCATCGACCTGAAGCAGAGCCGCACCATCGCCGGCATGTGGAGCGAGGGCCAAGGTCGCGACGACGACACCGGCACGCGTCAATACGCGCTCCTCATGAACATGCCGACCTACGGCGGCGCCCGGCAGCTCGTGCCTCACATCTCGAGCGAGGGCGGCGTGACGCGTCGCGCCGACGGTAGTGCGTTTCCGTGGTGCGCCGATTACGCAGCGACGCGGCGCGAGGTGCCTGAGGAGAAATGGTGCACGCTCGCGTTCACCTACGACGGAAATTTCATCCGCGCCTACATCGATGGCGTGATGGATGCACGCGCGCTCGATCCAGTGAAAGACAAGCGCAACGACCGCTACTTCACGCAGGAAGGCCCCGACGGCAAAGACCGTGGGATGAACCCGTATTATCACGGGCGCGGGATTTTTTCCTTCGATCCGGTCAAGCACATGGCGACCAAGCCCAGCGGTGGAAGCGACTTCACCGTGGGAGCACGGATGGCCGTCGGCTCGATGCTCCGCGAGGCGACAAAGGGCCGCTTCGGCGGACTCGCGGTCTTCAACCGCGCGCTCAGCGACGAAGAGATGAAACGGCTGCACGACGCCGCGAATATCGCGGCGCTTAATCGTTAGAACGTAGAGCGGATAGTCCGCCCGCCCGAAATTTAATCCGACGGAGTCGGGTCAGGTCGAAGGCCTGCCCGATTCCCCGCGCTCGCTCAGCGAAACGTCTTTTTCAAGAACGCCAGGCCTTTGACCGCGATGTCGTTTCGCTTCGGCTCGATCGTGCGCCAGATGGCGGCGGCCCGCGCGATCACCTTCACATCGGTCGTAAACGACTCGATCACGACGTCGCCCGTGTAGCCGATATCTTTCAGTGCCTGCTTCACGCCTTTCCAGTCGATGGAGTCGCCCCCCGGCGTGCCGCGATCACTGCCGCACGCGTGGAAATGGGCGAGATGCTTGCCGGCTTTCCGTATCGCCGTGCCCTGGTGCTTTTCCTCGATGTTCATGTGGAACGTGTCGAGGTGCAGCTTGAGCGACTTCGAGCCGACAGCCTTGATCAGCTTCAGCCCTTGATCGCACGTATTCAGAAAATCCGTCTCGAAGCGATTGAGCGGCTCCACGCAAATCGTGATGCCTTTTGCCTCGGCGTATTTGGCGAGCACCTTCAAGTTTTTCACCACGAGCGCCCATTCCACTTTCTGCTGCGCCGGTTCCACCGCGTCGGCTTTGCCGACCACGGAATAGACGGGCCCGATCAACCTCGGGCAGCCCAGCACCACCGCCTGATCGATCAGCGCCTTGCAGTAATCCATCGCCGCCTTCTGATCCGCCGGCGAACCACGGAAATCGCGGCCCGGTCCCATGCACGCACACACGCTGCCGATGGCGAGGCCGGCTTTGTCCGCGGCCGCCTTCACCTTCGCCGGATCGATGTGCGAGGGATCCTCGATCGGAATCTCAACGGTATCGAAGCCCCATTTCTTAAACGTCGTGAAGAGCTTCGTGCTCTCGGTCGTGAACGGGGAAACAAAGAGGAAGGAATTGATGCCGAATCTCATGATGATGGGGTGAGTTGAAAATGAAAACCTTGTCAGAAAAGGGCGCGCCCCCGTCGGGCTCAAGGTGTTTTCCGAAAGGAGGTGGAATCACCGGCAGTAACGAGCCACGTCGGCGCATCCTTCTCTGACGCGTTACATCTGCTTTCGCACGATCGCCTCGAACGTCGCGCGCTGCGCCTCGAGGCTGCGCACCAGCGCAAACTGGTTCGCGGCGCGGTCAAGATTATGGCCCGGCCGCTTGGTCTTGAAATACACGTCTCCGGCGAGGAAATCGGTGAGGAATCGCAGCCCGATTTCAAAGGTGATGACGATGCCGGAGACGGTGAGGTGCGCAATTTCGGCCTGATTGAGGAAGGGGCGCGCCGCCGCGAGATAACCTTGGGCGAGTGCTTCGAAAATGGGCTGACGCGCTTCCACCTTGTCCAGCTCGCGATCGTCCTCCGCGGCGGCGTTTGTCCCCGAGCGCACCAAATCGCCAAAATCGTAGAGCGCCAGTCCCGGCATCACCGTGTCGAGGTCGACCACGCACAGCGCCTCCTGCGTGGCGTCATCGAGCATCACGTTATTGAACTTGGTGTCGTTGTGCGTGACGCGCTCGGGAATCTCGCCGCGCGCCTGCAAATCGAGCAGCACGTCGACGAGCGGCTCGTGCGCCAACGCGAAGTCAATTTCGGCCCGGGCCGTCGTGGCGCGGTTATGCGCGTCCGCCGCGAGCACGGTTTGAAATGCCTCGAAGCGCCGGCGGGTGTGATGGAAATGCGGAATCGTCTCATGCAGGCGCGCGCCGGGCAGAT
Source organism: Opitutaceae bacterium (assembly GCA_031425115.1). GTDB lineage: Bacteria > Verrucomicrobiota > Verrucomicrobiia > Opitutales > Opitutaceae > ER46. Next base: position 12,819 of record JANPIT010000886.1, read on the forward strand.
CCACCAACAGCCGTTGAAATTCGCCGAACGCCCGCGCCGCGGCTGTCGCCTGACGAGGCGAGCCCACGATATCGTAGGTCCGCGCGTGTTCGATGAAGAGATAACACCGCCACCAACCGCCGTCCGCGTCGCGGTGATACGGCCGTCCGTCCCGCGCCGGCACCAGCGTGAGCGCCCGCCGGGCCGCATCCGCATCGTCGCCGCGCTCCGCCGCTCGCCGCGTGGCATGCGTGGTGACGCGCGCGATGTTTTCCATGAGCTCCGGCACGCGAGTGAAAATCCGGTGGTTCACCCGCTGCAGGATGTAACGCACGGGGGTTCCCGCCTGATCGAGGACAACGGTGAAGGTGTCGTTGATGTGCCCAGTGCCATAGGGCGTGGCCTCGCGAAAGCGTCCCAGCAGGTGGAAAGCCCGCACGACCGCGGCGAGATCAGGCACTGGTGCGGAAACGCTCATAGGAGCCGCCGAATCAACGTCAGCCCTGTCGCGGAGCAATCTGTTTCTCGGCGCAAGTCCAACTGCGCCATTCGCTTCGCCCGAGCCTTGAACGCGACGCCGGCTGCAGCCTGTAGGGGCGCAGACTTGCTGCGCTCTCCCGTTCGCTCGCAGAGCGCGCACAGCACGTCTGCGCGCCACCATTCCACGACATCGTTACGACTTAGATCTTCAGAAAGATTTTGCGGCGATACATCCACAGCAGCAGCAGCCACATGATCGCGAGCGTGGCGGCCCCGAGGAGCAATTGCTCATACGGCGCGCCGAATACGCGAAAAGTCTTCTGCCCCAAATGCGTGGTCAGCGCTTTCGCGATAAACGCGTCAGGCCCGTGCGCGATCAGATAGGCCGCGATGGAATTCGCTCCGATCACGACCAGAAAAAACGCCCAGCGTTTGTGCTGGCGCACATCCACGACGAAGTAAAATGCCGCCAACAGCAGGCAGCACCAGCCGCCGCTGAAGAGCACCCAGCTCGGCGTCCAGATTCGTTTCACCACCGGCACCACGCCCAGAGCGCCCAGCGCCCACCCCGCGGCCAACCCCACTATTCCGGCCACTACCAGCCAGCGAATCTTCGCGGCGGCATCGCGGGGACTGCGCATCACGCCGCCCGCTAACAAACCGAGGATCATGGTGCCGAGGGTCGGAATGAA
>JANPIT010000887.1:0-12594 GCA_031425115.1 Opitutaceae bacterium
ATGGATCGGCACCCACACGACGTTCCAGCGGAAGCTGAACCCGCGCCGATGATCGAAGGAGAGGCCGCCGGACACCAGGTTCTCCGGTCGGCGGAAATTCTCGTAGTCGTCGTAGTGCAGCAGCGTGTAGTTGGAAAACACGGACAGTCCTTTCCACATGCCGGGCAGGAACACCATGTTTTGCCGGTAGCTGAGCTCGAGCGAGCCGACGTGCGCCTTCCCCACGTTCTCGCGGGTGGTGACGCGAAAGCCGCGCAGATCGAGGTTGTCCTGGTTCGGGAAGTCCTCGTTGGGCGCCAGCAAGACGGTGTTCGTGCGGATCAATTGCGCGATATCGCGACGGGTCGCCGTGACCGTGAAGAAACCAGCGCGTTTCGGGAAATAATATTCCGCGGCGAAGAAGAGGTTGCGGCCATGCTCCGGCTGCAGATTCGGGTTCGCGATCATCGCGGTGGGCGGCGTCACGTCCTCGTTGACCGTCACACTGCCGGTCAGAAACTCCAGGTCCGGCCGCGTGATGGAATTGTTGAACGACGCGCGCAGGATGAAGTCATTCGTGACCCGGTAGTTCGCGTGCAGATACTTGAGCCACGTATGGTAATCCGAATGGTTGATCGAGTCTGACCCGTAGCGCGCCTGGTAGTATTCGGCCGTGTTGGTGGGAATGTTGGCCAGCGGGTTCCCGGTGAGAATGCGCTTGGCATAGTCGTCGCCCCGGTCCGTGGGGCCGCGCGCCGTGCTGCGGGTTTTCTCCATGCGGAAGCCGGGCGCCACATCGAGCTTCGGCGTGAGCTTGAAGATAATCTGGCTGTAAACGGAATCGACCTGCTCCTTTACGTCCCAGTGATTGCGCAGCCGGAGCATCAGCTCCTGTGCGGGCGAAACGGATACGAAGCGCTCTGGATTCGAGCCGAATTCGCGCGCCCGCGAGAACCGATCGAGCCCGGGGATGTTCTGCAGATTGCCGCCGGCGAGGTTGTGCGCGGTGTAGTGAGGTTCGGCCGTCCACTTCTCGTCGCCAGTGTTCGGCAGGCGATCGGGCCCGAGATAACTGATCGCCGTGCCGCCCGATTCGAAACGGTCGATGGTGCGCACCGACTCCGCCACGTCGCCACCCCACTTCGCCACGACCGGGATTTTCCAATCGGCAAAACTATAGCGCAGGTCAGTCTTCGCCGTCCACTTCTGGTCCTTGCCCGTCCGCCGGCTGAAGCCCATGGTAGGCGTGCCCGTATAGCTTTGCAGATTACGCCAGTCCGGGCCGGTCAATTGCGTGAGGTTGACGCCCGCGTCGCCAGGCGTCGCGCGGTTCCAGCGCATCGTGAGGCCGGGGAGGAGACCGGTGGACGCGGTGTTGAAGTGACCCATCTCCACGTCGTGATAGAAATTCGTGCTACGCGACATCTGAGCCTGCGCTTCAGCGCGGAAGGCGCCGCGGCGATACCAGCCCCCGATGGCCGGCGTGACGGTCGCGCCATGCTTGTTGAAGCCGTTGCCGTTGTGGAGTTCCGCCGACACGTTGGTCGAGGTTTGGCTATTGAGCGAAAACTCCACCGCGGGGTCGCGGGGGTCGGTGGCCCCGGGGCCGTTGATGGCGTTGTTGAAGGTGAAGCGCGCGTTGCGTTGGTAATTCCGCGCCGAATACGTGTTGTAGTCCATCCGGCTCCACACCATCGCGTCGGCGGAAAGCTTGTAGTCGACCCGCAGGTTGTAATTTCCGCGACTGGTGATCTTGGGCGCGTCGACCAGATGAATGCTGTTCAGGCGCGGGACCTCGGTCTGGTTGTCGGCCGGGTTCGCGTTTACCGTGTAGCCGTAGTTCAGGATGTTCTGCTCGCCCATCACCCGTGAAAAATTGACGCCGGCGATCACGCCGAGTCTCTCGCCGAAGACGTCGGAGTATTCCAGCGATCCATTCGGCATCAGTTTGGACAACCGGCGATCAGACGGCCCCGGGGTCCTCTGCAATGTCATCTGGTGCGAGTTGAGCCCGGTGCTGGCGGAATAGCGGACGAGCCGTCCCTTGCGATCAAATGCCCCGCGACTGCGGAGATTCACGACGCCGGCGAGCGCGCTGCCGGAGATGTCCGGCGTCGGCGTCTTGCTCAGTTCGACCGTCTCGATGCTCGAGATGGAAAGCTGCTCGAACTCGAACGCCCGGCCCGTGCCGATGGCCGACGAGCCGGCGCTCGCGATCGGAGCACCGTCCATCAGGATCGTCGCGTATTTGGGGTCCATGCCGCCGATGCTCACGGTGCGGACGTCGGCATTGACGTAGTCCATCATCACGCCCGGCAGGAGCTTGATGAACTCGCCGACGTTGCCCTCGGAGACATCACCGAATGCGTCGGACGAGACGACCTGCTTGATTTCGAGCGCGGATCTTTGCTCCTGAATGGCGGCGAAATTTCCGTCGCGCTCCGTCGCGACGCGATATGCGCCGAGCTTCACCACGCCGCTGTCATCCGCCTTGCTGCTCATCCCGACGTCGCGGGTCACGGTTTGGCCGGCGGGCACATCCACCGTGACTTCCACCGGATCGAGGCCGGCATATACGACCGAGAGGCGCGCGGGGCCCACCGGCACGCCATTCAACCGGTAAACGCCGCCCGCTTCGGCGACGGTGGACAGGTTCGTGCCGACCACCGTGACGATCGCGTGGCGCAAGTATTGGCCCGTCCCTTCGTTTAGGATACGTCCGGTCAGCGTGCCCGTGCCCGCTTGCGCGTGAAGCGCAGGAACCATTGCACCGAAGTGAAAAAGACACGCTGCAATCAAAGCGACCGCGCGGAAGCGGAACGGGGAAACATACAGGTAGTTCATGGGGAGGACGGGGCTCAGGTCAGAAGCCAGGGGTGTGCCAAGTAACCATCAGTTTACCAAGTTGGCTTCCGTCAAGCGGGAAACCCGGGGCGCATGCGCCAGCCTCGGACAAATCCCGATGGCCTCCTGGTTGCACCCAATGCTACGACCCGGCTGCCCGCCCGCAGACTGTAACCTAATAGGTTACAGTCCTTACCTTCCTCACCTTAAAGACCCGTTACAGTGTAACCTATTAAGTTACACTGGGGCGCTCCTTCCTCGGCAGGTTTCCCCGGCGAAACTGGTGCTGATGCCGGCGGGCCGGCGCTTCCCCCTACGGCGCGGCGGTTGCGCCGGGCCCGGTGCGATTGATGATCCCGCCAAAGGGATTGTTGACCCAGACGGGAGTCGCGAGCTCGCGATTCCACGCCGCTGCCGCGGCGGCCAGCCGCGTCGCAACGTCCGGGTGTTGGGTCGCGACATTGCGCGATTCTCCGATGTCGCCGGCGAGATCGTAGAGTTCGGGTGGGTTGTCGTAGGTGCGCAGCCATTTCCATTTGCCCTCGCGGACGGCGAACGCCTCGCCGCCATCCATCCGCCAAAATAGTCGCGGATGGGGCACAGCCGGATTCTTGCCCGCCAAGAAAGGCACGAGATCGACGCCATCGAGCGCGGGCAACTTCGGATCGCGTTTCGCTCCGGCGGCGGCGATCGCGGTCGGCAACACATCCAGCGAGATGACGGGGTGGTCGAACGATTTTCCCGCGGGGAGCTGGCCCGGCCAGGAGACGACAAACGGGATGCGTATCCCGCCCTCGAATACATCGCCCTTCTGCCCGCGGAGCGGCGTGTTCACGGCAGCGTTGGCGTTGCGCTTCGTCATCGGCCCGCCGTTGTCGCTGAAGAAAAACACCAGCGTGCGCTGGCGTTGTCCGGCCGAGTCCACGGCGGTGAGCACGCGGCCGACGGCTTCGTCGACCGTCGCGACCATCGCGGCATACGTGCGACGTCGCTCATCGGCGATGTGCGCGAAACGCTTCAACATGTCGTCCCGCGCCTGCAACGGCGTGTGCGGGGCGTTGAAGGCCAGGTAGAGAAACCACGGCCGCGTTTCCCGCGCACGCCGCGCGACGAAAGCCGCCGCTTCCTCGCCCAGCCGCGTGGTGAGTTCGCCGCGCTCGGGCTCCTCGACGCCGTTGCGCATCATCGGGGACGCATGCTCGGCATCGACGGGCGCGCCCTTTTTACCCGCACCCACTTCCACGTCCACATGCGCTCCGGGGAAGTAACGATGACCGCCACCCAGAAAGCCGAAAAAATCGTCGAACCCGCGGCGGTTGGGGTGAAACTGCGGATGCGCCCCCTGGTGCCATTTGCCAACAATACCCGTCGCGTAGCCCGCACCGCGCAAAGCATCCGCGATGGTGGTTTCGCTCAGCGGCAGGCCGTGGGTCGTGCTCGCGGGATCCCACTTCGGATTAAATTCGTGGCCGAAGCGCTGCTGATAGCGGCCCGTGAGAAATCCTGCACGCGAAGGACTGCACACCGAATAAGTCACGTAGCCATTCGTGCAGCGCACGCCGCTCGCCGCGAGCCGGTCAAGGTGCGGCGTGGGAATATCACGGCCGCCTTGGAAGCCGACGTCGTGATACCCGAGATCATCGGCGACGATCAGGAGGACGTTCGGGCGCGTATCCGTGGCCGAGATACCAGCAGACGCCAGGGCGCCGAGGAGGGTGAACCACGCGAAGAGCAGGCGGCCGGGAGGAGGGGTCATGGGGGGGGTGCTAGGATGGTGACTCTGAGCGTGAAGAACTTCCCTACTTCGACCGGAACGGCTGGCTCAACACCACCTGCTCCAGCAGATCGCGAAACCTAAAATCGTCAGGCTTCGTCGCGGCGATAATGCGATCCAGCGCCGGCCGGTCCAAGGCCTCGATGCGTCGGCCGCAGCCATAGCCGAGGAGTCGCTCGGTTAGCATCCGTGCGAACTGCTCCTTCCGCTCCACCAACAATCCCTTCAACTCAGCCACGTCCTTAAATTTTTTCCCGCCCGGCAGTTCGCCCGAGGTGTCGATCGGCCGGCCTTTCTCGTAGGAGCTGCGCGCGGCGCCGATGGGATCGAAACCCTCCAAGGCGAAACCAAGCGGATCGATCTTCCGGTGACACTCGTAACACGCCGGGCTATCGCGGTGCTTGGCCAACAGCTCGCGCATGGATTTCGCGCCGCGGATATCCGGATCGATCGGGGGGACATTGTCAGGCGGCGGCGATGGCGGCGTGCCGAGAATATTTTCCAACACCCACACGCCGCGCGTGACCGGCGACGTCTCGATGCCATTCGCGCTGACCGTGAGCACACTCCCCTGCCCGAGCAATCCGCCGCGCTGCGGCGTTTGAAATGTGATGCGGTGAAACGCGTGGCCCACCTCGGGCGCCACGGCGTTCTCCATGCCGTAGAGCCGCGCGAGCGAGCGGTTCGCGAAGGTGTAGTTCGCATCGAGGAAACGCACGATGCTGTCGTTGCGGTCGAGCAAATCGCGCGTGAAAAGCTGTGTCTCCCGCTTCATCGCCGGCTGCAGATTCTGCGCGTAGTAATTCAGAAACTCACCGCGATCCGGCGCCATGTCGCCGAGACTGCGGAGATTCAGCCACCCGTCGACGAAGCCATTGACGAACGCATCCGCGCGCGGACTCGCGAGCAACCGCCGCGCCTGCGCGGCCAGCACCTCCGGCTTGAGCAGTTCCCCGGTGTCCGCCACGCGGCGCAACTCGGAGTCCGGCATCGATGACCAAAGAAAATAAGACAGCCGTGCGGCGAGCGCATGCGCGCCCAGGCTACGTGCCTGGTCTTGTGCTTCCGCCGGTTCGATGAGGTAAAGAAACGCCGGCGAACACAGCGCCGCCTTGAGCCCATCCTTCATCGCCTCAAACGGCGATTTGCCCTGCGCGCGCCGCGTGGCGACCACGGCCATCAACCGGTCCACCTCATCCGAACGGGCCGGGCGGCGATAGGCGCGGTGCGCGAAATTCTCCAGAATCTCCCGCGTGCGCTCGGGCGCAAACGGCTTGTCGCCGAGGATCGTGCGCTGGCTTGCGTTCGGCCACTGCTCGACCAGCGGTCCTCGAATCTCCACCTCGTGTATCCGGATTTGCGGGACTTCGCCGTGGCGCAAAACAGCGAAGCGGTGGGCGACGATCCCAGTCGCGCCGCGGACTTCCTCTGGAAACAGGTGCTTGTAGGTCCGCATCACCCGGGCATACGCGTTGCGCACATTCAGCATGCCGTTGGGAAACGTGAAGCGCGGCGCGAATCCCTGGTCCAACCAGACGCGAAAGGTGTGCCACTCCGGTTCGTCGTCCTTCAGGCTGATTTCACCCAGCTGCGGTTCCAGCGGCTGCGGCAAGTGCAGCGGTCCAGCCTTCGCCGTGCCGGCCACCACTCCAAGGCGCAGGGGCATCGAAAGGTCCGTGCCGAAGAAATTTGGATCATAGGAATTCCGGCGGAACTTCGCCTCCGCCTTCACCCGCAATTCGTAGAAACCATCCGCCGGCACGCCTTGCACGAAGTTCAGCAACGGGCCGTAAGCCCCCTCGTGCTTGTCCGACATCGTCGTTTCGTAGAGGGCCATGAACCGAAAACCATTCGCCTCGCGATGCTGGCGCAGCTCGGTCTGCTGGCGGAAGTCATCCGTGAACCGCCATGTCTGCTCCCTGGGTCGCTCGGTTTGGTTAAACGCCTTCTCCACGACCTGGTCCGCCGCGTCGAGGTATTGCGCGAGCAGGTAGCCGGAGGTTTTCAACGCGTCGCCCACGTTGTCCATGTGCCCGACCATCTGGTCCCGGGGAAACTTCGTCGTCGGGTCGAACATCAGCATGTTCAGGCCGAGCAAGTCGCCGACCGTATTGATATATTCACGACGGTTCAGCCGGCGCAGCACCGTCTGGCCGCCAGTGCTGGAGAGGCGCGCGTGGCCGTCGGACACCAGTTGCGTGAGCAGTGCCACGATCTCGCGCACCTTTTCGGGCTGGGGATGCTGCTTCGCCTTCGCCGGCGGCATCTCACCCAGATTGAGCTGGTCGATAACGTCCTGCAGATCGGTCAGCGTGTCGGCATTCGCCACCGGGAGCGAAAGCGTATCAAAGCGGCGCTCCGCCTTCTGTTGGTCCGGGCCGTGGCACTCCTGGCAGTAGGTGGAGAAGAAACTGCGAAGGGTTTTTTCCCCCGGCAATTCAGCCGCCGTGGCCCCGATGCAGGAGAACCACAGAGACACGGAGACACAGAGAAGGCGGCGGAAGGAAAACGTCCTCAATCTCCCGGCCTCCGTGTCTCCGTGGTTCACTCCGATCACTCCGTGTTTCACGCGCGCTCCAAGTCCCGCATCGTGCCCGTGCTCAGGCCGAAACGGCTGGCCTCGACGCCGAAGCGTTGGAGCATGCTGAGGTAAAGATTGGAAAGCGGCACGCGGCCGAGTCCTTTTTCTGGATACGCGCGATGCTCTCCGTGCTTGTAGCCGCCTCCGGCCAAAATCATCGGCAGATTGTGATTCGTGTGGGCGTTCGCGTTGCCCATGCCACTGCCAAACAGGACCAGGGTGTGGTCGAGGAGCTTGGCGTCGCCGTCCTCGAGCGACTTCAGCTTTTCGATGAAGCGCGCGAACTGCTCCATCTGATACTTCTCGATCTTGAGCAGGCCCTCGATGCTCTCCTGCACCTGGCCATGATGCGAGAGCGCGTGATAGTCCTTGCGCAGCCCAAAGGCCGACGCCTCGAAGCCGCCCGCGATTTCCAGGGTGGCGATGCGCGTCGAATCCGTCTGCAACGCCAGCGCGATCAGATCATAGATCACCGGTAGATCTGAAACGAACCCGGTGTTCGGCGGTTCGGGCATACCGGGCTTCGGCTTCGGCACATCGGCCCAGCGTTTGCCGAGCTCCATCTGTTTTTCGACGTCGCGCACCGAGGTAAAATACTCTTCGAGCTTTTCCTGGTCGCGCTTGCCGAGATGGCGGCCGAGCGATTTCGCGTCGCCGTTGACCGCATCGAGAATGGAACCCTGGAGCGCAAAGCGATCCGCGGTGCGCTCGCGGTCGTTGGCCTCCTCGGTGATGAAGAGTTTTCGGAAGAGTTCGCGCGGACCGGGAATCGGCGGAACGCGGGTGCCGCTGCGCGTCCAGCACATCATGCAGCCGCCGTGCAAACCGTCCTCCGACCCAACGGTGAGGGACGGGAATCGCGTGGCGCCGCCGATCGTCTCCGCCGCCCGCTGGTCGAGGCTGATGTTACCTTCGGGCATGCCCTTGGCGTCGACTTGCCGCACTCCGCTCAGATAAGAGTGGATCGCGAAGTGCCCGCCTTTCAGTCCGTGATCGAGACCCGAGTAGAGTGTGAAGTCGTTCTGCACCGGCGCCATCGGCTGGAGTAACGACGGCAAGTCATAGCCGCGGCCGGTTTTCTTCGGAAAAAATTCCGGCTGGTAAAATCCCAGCATGTTGCCGACGCACACCATGCGCGTCGGCCGCGTGCCGCCGATCGCCTTGCCGGCTTTGCTGCCGACGCCGAGACCCGCGCCCAGGACGCGCGGCGACAACGATTCCAGCAGCGGCAGAGCCAGCGTCACGCCGGCCGCGCGCAGAAAGAATCGACGGTTGACGACGTGGGGCGAAGCAGGGTTGGGAGTCGACATGGGGATAAGCGAAGCAAGACGTGCGCGCGCCGACAACGATTTCCTCCAATTACGAGCCTGCAAGGCTCAGCCGATTCAAGTCGTTGCCTCAACCAACCGTGCCGCTTTCTTCTCACGCGTGAAACGCAGCCGCATGCGGTCGAGAAAGAGGTAAACCACGGGCACCGTATAAAGCGTAAGCAGCTGGCTCACCGCCAGTCCGCCCACGATCGCGAGGCCGAGCGGCCGGCGCATTTCGACGCCCTCGCCTGAGGCCAGGACCAGCGGCAGCGCGCCAAGCAGCGCCGCAAAATTTGTCATCAAAATCGGTCGTAACCGGAGCGACGCCGCTTCGAAGATCGCATCCCGCGGCGAGAGATTGTTCTGCCGCTCCGTCGCGATCGCGAAGTCGATCATCAGAATCGCATTCTTCATCACGATGCCGATCAACAGAAACAGGCCGAGCAGCGCGATGAGCGAGAACTCCGTATCCGTCAGGCGCAGCGCCAGCAGCGCACCGAGCCCGGCCGACGGCATCGTCGACAAGATGGTGAGCGGATGGATGAGGCTCTCGTAGAGAATTCCCAGCACCAGATAAACCGCGACGAGCACGCCGAGGATCAACAGCGGCTGCGCCTGCAGGCTGCGTTGAAACGACTGCATCGAGCCGCCGAGCTTCACCTGAATTTCCGTCGGCAACATGAGTCGCGCTGTCGCCTGGTCGATGGCGGCCAACCCTTCCTCGAGCGACACGCCCGGCGCGAGACCGAAGCCGATATTGGCCGCGGCGAATTGGCTGCGATGCCGCACGCGGTCCTCGACCACCGAGTAATCATAGCGCGTGAACGCCGAGAGCGGCACGCGACTGCCGTCGGCCGCGATCACCTGCACTTGATTCAACACCGCCGGGTCCGAGGTGTATTGCGGCTCCAGCTCCATGATCACTCGGTATTGGTTCAACCGGTCGTAAAGCGTCGCGATCTGCCGCTGGCTGAACGAGCTGTTCAGCACCTGCGTGATCATCTGCATGTCGATTCCAAGCCGCCGCGCCGCCTCGCGATCCACCTGCAACTTTACCTGTTGCGCGCCGCCATCGGTGATGGCTTCCACATCGACCAGTTCCGGCACGTCCTGGAGCGCCACGGAAACCTTCGGACCCCATTTCCGCAGCAGAGCCAAGTCGCTGGCCATGAGCGAAAGATCGTAGGAACCCGAATCCGAGATGCGCGGCGAGTCGAGATCCTGGGCCACAAAGGTGTAGAGCTGCCCGCCCGCGACCGCGGGTGCTCCGGCGCGCAACCGCGTCGTCACTTCCGTCGCTGACACTTTGCGCTCCGCCAGCGGCTTGAGCCGGATCATGAGGCGCGAGTTAGACATGCCCGACGAGCCACCCGAGCTGCCAATCACATCCTGCACCGCAGGGTCGGCGAGGATCAGCTTCCGGTAGATTTCGATCTTCGGCTGCATGACTTGATACGAGAACGCGTCGTCGCCGCGCGCGAATCCGAAGAGCTGGCCAGTGTCCTGCGAGGGCAGGAAGCCCTTCGGAATTTTGACGTAGAGCGAAACGTTCAGCGCCACGGTGCCGACGAAGACGATGAGCATCAGGGTGGCGTGCTGTAGCACCCAGTTCAACGAGCGGCCGTAAAAGGCTTTCATCCCGTCGAACATCCGCTCGGTCCGGCGCCGGAACCAGTTGGGCGGGCCCTCGCGGCGCTTCGACAGCCACCGCGCACACAAGCTCGGCGTCAACGTCAGCGAGACCAGCAGCGAAACGCACATCGCGGCCGTCAGCGTGATCGAGAACTCGCGGAACAGTTTTTCAACGATGCCGCCCATAAACAGAATCGAAACGAACACGGCCACGAGAGAGAGATTCATCGCCAGCAGCGTGAACCCCACTTCGCCCGAGCCTTTCATGGCGGCGCGCAGCGGGGACAATCCGCGCTCGATGTGGCGGGAAATATTTTCCAACACCACGATCGCATCGTCGACCACCAGGCCTGCCGCGACGATGAGGGCCATCAGCGAAAGATTGTTCAGCGAAAAGCCATACAGATACATGATGCCGAACGTGCCGATGATCGACACCGGGATCGCCATGCACGGAATCATCGCGGCGCGCGCATCGCCGAGGAAGAGGAACACGACCAGCATCACGAGCCCGGCCGCAATCATGAGGGTGCGCTGCGATTCGCGCAGCGTCGCGCGGATGCCGGGCGAGCGATCCATCACAACCGCCAGCGAGGCATCGGCGGGAATCAGCGCGCGCAAAGCGGGCAACTGCGCGTTGATCGCGTCGATCGTGGCGATCATGTTCGCGCCGGGCTGACGGCTGATCTGCAGCAGCACCGCGGGGCGGTCATTATGAAAACCCGCGCTGTAACGGTCCTCGACGGAATCGGTGACTTTCGCCACATCGCCGAGCCGCACCGGCGAGCCGTCCCGGTAGCGAATCACGAGCGGCAAATACTCCGCCGCCTTGCGCAACTGGCCGCTGATCTCGACCTGCCATTGGCGGTCGCCGTCCTCCACGACGCCGCGTGGACGCAACGAATTGGTCGAACCGATGGCGCGGCGCACCTCATCGAGCGCGATGCCGTAATGCGAAAGCGCGTGCGGGTTCAGCTGCACGCGGACGGCCGGGAGCGAGCTGCCACCCAGCTGGACTTCACCGACGCCGTTGATCTGGGAAATCTTCTGCGCGAGGATGGTAGCCGCCAGATCGTAGAGCCGGCCCGGCGCGAGATTCGGCGAGCTGAGCGCCAACGCCATGATGGGCGCTTGCGCGGGATTCGATTTCCTAAAAGTGGGATTGCCCGGCATGCCCGCGGGCAGCTGGCCGCGAGAGGCATTGATCGCGGCCTGCACATCGCGGGCGGCAGAGTTGATGTCGCGGTTGAGCGCGAACTCGAGTGTGATGCTCGTATTCCCCTGCCGGCTGTCCGAGGAAATACCGGTCACGCCCGCGATCGCGCCAAACGCGCGTTCCAGCGGAGCGGATACGCTGGCGGCCATCGTCTCGGGGCTCGCTCCCGGCAAGGAGGCGCTGACGCGAATCGTCGGAAAATCCACCTGCGGCAGCGGCGAGACCGGCAGCAGCCCGTAGGCGAGCGCGCCCACGAGCACGAGCGCCACCGCAATCAAGCTGCTGGCGACGGGACGGCGGATGAAGGGGCGCGAGAGGTTCATGGCTGACGCGCGCCGCGTGCTGCGGGTAGGGCGAGGCGTCTCGCCGAGCCGTCGCGCGACGGCTCACCGAGGACGGTTCGCCCTACCAAATCGAAGTTACGGATGGAAAACTTCACGCCTTCACCGGTTTGAGTTTCCCCACCGCAGCCGCGGCCTGCGCCCGCGCGCGGCGCTCTCTCGCGTTCTGCCCGAGGCGATCGAAGAACAGATACACCACCGGCGTCGTGAAGAGCGTGAGCACTTGGCTCACGAGCAAGCCGCCCACCATCACGAGACCGAGCGGTTGGCGCAGCTCGGCGCCGGACCCGCTCGAGATCATCAGGGGCACCGCACCAAAGAGCGCGGCGAGCGTCGTCATGAGGATCGGGCGGAAGCGCAGCAGCGCGGCCTGCTTGATCGCTTCGCGTGGGGAGAGTTTGAGTCGGCGCGAAGCATCCAGCGCGAAGTCGACCATCATGATGCCGTTCTTCTTCACGAGGCCGATCAGCAGGATGATGCCGATGATCGCGATCATATCGAGCGGCTGGCCCGTGATCCACAGCGCGAGGAGTGCGCCGACCGTCGCAGACGGCAGCGTTGAGAGAATCGTGATCGGGTGGATCGCGCTCTCGTAGAGGATTCCGAGCACGATATACATCGTCACCACCGCCGCGAGGACGAGGAAGAGCGTGCTCGAGAGCGATGAGCGGAAAGCGTGGGCGGCCCCTTGAAACCGCATCTCGATCGCGGGCGGCACTTCCACTTCGCGTGCCGTCCGCTCGATCGCTGTGACGGCGTCACCCAGCGAAGCGCCGGGCCCGAGGTTGAACGAAACCGTGACGGCGGGGAATTGCGCGACGTGGTTAATGAGGAGTGTGGTCGGTCGCTCACTCACGCGGGCGATGCTGGAGAGCGGCACCGGTTTCCCTCCGCGCGTGCGCACGAAAACCGTCGTC
>JANPIT010000888.1:0-2280 GCA_031425115.1 Opitutaceae bacterium
TGGTTTCAGTCGTCGCAGATGCAGGCGCTCAACCCGCTGCTCGTGATGATCCTGATTCCGTTTAACAATCTCGTGCTATATCCGGCGCTGAAGCGCCTCGGCTACGAGATGACGGCGCTGCGCCGCATGACGGCCGGCATCGCGTTTGCCGGACTCTCGTGGATCGCCGTGGGCGCGATGCAGGTGGTGCTGGACGGCGGAGAAGTTTTTTCAATCGTCTGGCAGGTGCTGCCGTATGCGTTGCTCACGCTGGGCGAAGTTCTGGTTTCAGCGACAGGCCTGGAGTTCGCCTACAGTCAGGCCCCGCAGGCGATGAAAGGTGTGCTGATGAGCTTCTGGAATCTCTCGGTGACGATCGGGAATCTGTGGGTTTTGATCGTGAATGCTTCGGTCAAGAACAGCACCGTGACCGATGCGATCAAGACGACGGGGTTCGGTGTAACGGCGTTCCAGATGTTTTTCTTCGCCGCGTTCGCGTTCCTGGCGGCGGCGGTCTTCGGGCTCTTCGCGCGGCGATATCGCACGGTGGATCATTATCGCAGGGGATGATCGGGCCGCAGCGCCAAGTCCCCCGACTCGTCGAAACAGAGCCTTGGCTGTGGCCCGCCGTCGCGTCGCCAGTAGTGGGAGAGGCCGACCGCGGATGATTCCAGGACCGTGACTTTTTTTACCGGACGGCGAATCGTTTCGTTGTTTCGCGCGACCTCTCTGCCGTAACTTTCCGCAGCGGGTTCGCCAACCCCGCACTCACCCCATCCCCGCTACCGTCCGAACCAGCCGCTATGAAATCCACTCGACGCGATTTTCTCGTTAACACTGGCCTGACGGCCACCGGTCTCATCGCGGCGTCGACGCTGCGCGGAGCGACCGCCGCGGCGCCGACGCCGGCCCCCACGAGCGGGCCGCGTTCGCCTAATCAGAGTTTCAACATGTGCGGTTACGCGGCGCCGCGAATTGAGAAGATCCGCGTGGGCATCGTCGGCATCGGCTCCCGCGGCGGTGGCGCCGTGGCGCGCCTTCGTCACGTCGACGGCCTCGAAATCAAGGCGCTGTGCGACGTGCGCGATGAACGCGTGGCGGAGGGTTTGAAGCGCCTGGAGGGCACGGCGCACCGCCCGATCATCATTTCCGGCAAGCCGGAATCCTGGAAGGAATTGTGCGCCCGCGACGACCTCGACGTGATCTACAATTGCACGCCTTGGCACCTGCACGCGCCGATCTCGGTGTTCGCGATGGAGCACGGGAAGCATGCGTTCTCGGAAATTCCCGCGGCGGTGAACATGGAGGAGTGCTGGCAACTCGTGGAAACATCCGAGCGCACGAAGAAGCACTTCATGATGCTCGAGAATTGCTGCTACGATTTCTTTGAGCTGATCACGCTGAACATGGCGCAGCAGGGGTTCTTCGGGGACATCGTGCACGGCGAGGGCGCCTACCTGCACGACCTGATGCACCTGAACTTCAGCAAGACCGGATATCGTGACATGTGGCGGCTGAAGCAGAACGCCGCCCGCAACGGTAATCTCTACCCGATGCACGGCCTCGGCCCGATCGCGCAGATCATGAACATCAATCGCGGCGACCGCTTCGACTACCTCGTTTCCGTGCAGAGCAACGATTTTTCCATGCGGAAGAAAGCCGACGAGCTCGCGGCCACGGATCCATTTTTCGCGCCGTATGCGGGAAAAAATTACCGCGGCAACATGAACACCACGACGATCCGCACCGAGCAGGGCCGCACCATCGTGGTCCAGCATGATGTGTCGAGTCCGCAGCCGTATTCGCGACTCCACACAATCGTTGGCACGAAACGGACCGCCCAGAAATATCCCGAGCCCGCCCGGATCTCCGATGGCGCGCACAAATGGCTGCCGACCGCCGAGCAGAAGAAACTCGAAGAGCAATTCACCTTCGATCTCATCAAGAAGATTGGCGAGACCGCGAAAAAGGTCGGCGGCCACGGCGGCATGGATTTCATCATGGACTGGCGCTGGGCGAGTTTGCTCCGCGCCGGGTTGCCGCTCGACATGGACGTCTACGACGGTGCCGCGTGGACGGCGGTCGGGCTGCTGTCGGAAGTGTCGACCGCGAAACGATCCAACTCGGTCGATATCCCGGATTTCACGCGCGGCGCGTGGAAGAAAAACAAGCCGGTCGATTTGTCGCTGAAAACGACGGTGTGAAGGCCGCCATTACTGTTGACCACTTGGGATCGAGGTGGAGCGCGTTGTCCCCAACGCGCTTGGGCTACGGCGTGAATTCTAAAAGCGCGTTAGGGAC
>JANPIT010000889.1:0-12717 GCA_031425115.1 Opitutaceae bacterium
GTCGGCCCTGGTCATCATAGAGCACACGATGGTGCACCTGCCGGGCATCGGGGCGCTCGTAGGTCACGCCGTGGTGCTGGCTTTCTTCGCCGAGCCCGACGTTCGGCACCTGGCCCTTGGCTTTGATTTGGAAAACGCAGCTGTAGAGCGGGTGCTCGAGCGGCAACTCACTGAAGGATCGGTCAGGGAATACCCGTTTCATCTCGCGCTCGACGTTGGCCCAAGCCGCCTCGCCCCAAAAATCATCGAACATCATGAACCCGCCGTTCAGCAGATATTTTCGCAGCGCCACCACGTCTTCCTCGCTGAAGCCGAGGCCACCGGGCTCTACTATATAGATCCAGGGATAATCCGTCAGCTCGGGGTCCGTGAGGTTAAGGATCCGTCCATCCGGATCGACCTTCATCGAAGTCATCTGCTGCAGCCGATACGACAAATTGAGATCACTGTCGGGCATGTCGGTGGCCCAGCCACTGCCGCGTCGCCCATAATAGCCGCTATTGGATCCCTGAGTGTAGCGGATCCGCGCAAACGTGAAGACGTCCCGGGTAAAACCTTTGGGATTCGTCCACACCGGCGTCCCCGTGCTGTGCGACGGCACTTCGCGCGCCGTCTGCGTCGCGTCCGTCGCGTAGCCGCCTTCGCCGTAACCATAACTGCCACCTCGACTGCGGCCGGAACGCGATGATTGCGCGATGACCACCGCCGAAAGCACGACGAAACCGGCGAGCAATAAAGTGGGGCGCTTCATTCGGTCTTGGTCTTTTGGGGAGGAATAACCGTTTCGGGCGCAGTCGCGGCGGGGAGCGTCACGCCCGTGCTACGATTGATGTCCACCAGCAGGCGCAAAGCCGCGCGATATCGCGGCGTTTCTTCGAGCGAGAGCAAGGCATGGCGCCGCGCCTCGCCATTGTCGCCGCGCTTGTGCAGTAAACGCGCGAGTTGAAAGTGCGCCTCGGCGCGCTCCGGCACATCGAGCTGAATGAGTGTCCGCCACGCCACGACCGCCGTCGAATCGTCTCCGGTGCCCGCGGCGGCCTGCGCAAGATAGCGATACGGGGGAGCCACGAGGGGGTTGACGGCTAGGTAGCGCTCACAGTTTCGGCTAACTGTCGCCCAATCCTGATCAGCCGCCGCCAATTCGATCAACCGAAGGTAAGCGTCGGTCGCTTCATCATCCACGTCGACCCACTTTTTCAACGTCGCCCGCTCGCCGGCCCCGTCATTGAGCGCCCGAAACGCCGCGACCAACTGCCGATACGCCGCATCGCCACCCTTCTGTTGCGGATACAAATCGACTAGGCGTTGCAGTGGCACTTTCGCCTCCGCCCATTTCTGCTGCTCGATCAACTTTTGCGCCTGGAGGCGCAGCAGCCAGTAATTATCCGGGTGCTTCTTTTCCCAAGCGAGCAGGTCCGCCGCCCCAGCCGGCAACAGGAGCTCCGGCTCCGGGCGCTCCCAATCCAGTTTCGGCGCTAGTCCCTCGGCCCGCTCCTTCGCGTAGACCGCAAAATCCTTCTCCAGCGTGGCGAGTTCGACCGTGTGCTTGGCGAGCGAGACATTGATCTCAACGCCATCACGGAGGTCGGTGAGCACGTTGCGCAGCTTCTCGATCCCGTAGCGGCCGATGATGAACTCGACCACGAGTGACGATTGCAGATAGGCGAACTGCAGATGCCGCGGGGATTTCGGCGCGAGAAACGCCGCGCTCAATTTTCCGACCGGCACCAGATCCTCGCCCAGGATCATCTCGCGATAGCGCGGATCGATCCGCATGCCCCACGAAGGATCGACCTGGCGCTCCTCGTAAACGGAGATGCCCTCGCTCAACCAGCGCGGCATTTTGTTCTTCGTCATCTGCAGCGTGACGACGTGACAAAACTCGTGCCAAAGCACCGATTCCCAATTCGTCGCCGAGGTGCTCGACGCCGGGCTGTTCGCCGTCACCACGCGGCCGAAGCACACTCCCAAAAATCCCGCGACGTCCGGCAGACCGAAGGTGCGCACCGCGAAATCCCGCTGATCCGCAAAAATCTCCACGTAAGTCGGCTTCGCGAGCTCGACGCCGTATTTCTCCACCAACGTCTGTTTTGCCCGGCGCAACAACGCGAGCACCCGCGGTCCGTAAACCGCGACTTCCGGCGCCGCCATGCGAATGACGAAGTCCTCGTTTCCGAGCGACGCATACTTCGCCATCGTGTCGCGCAGCGTGACCAAATTGAACGCTTCGACATCGTATTCGTCCTTTTCGTGGACCGACTGCGCGAGCGCCCAACCCTCCTCTTCCTCGCCCAGCCGCAACAGATCGCTGGCCAATTGCGACTTTGCCGGGAGGTAATCCGGATCGAAAATCCGCGCGCGGCGCTGGTAGGCGGCGCCCTCGGCGAAGCGATATTTGGCCGAAAGTTTTTCTCCGATGAGGTAATCGACGCGCGGATTGCGCGGCCATGAACTCAGCGCGCGGTCGCGCGCGAACTTCTCCGCCACAAAGTCATTCTTGAGGTGCGCGATCACGGCGCGATACGCCCAGGCGTCGGGCTGCGTGGGATTCACATCGAGCACCGCCTCGATCGTCTTCCCCGCTTCCTCGTAAGCCTCGGCGTCGATGTGATGATCGATGAACTGCAGGAGCGTGGGCACGTGCTTGGGATTTTGCTTGAGCGCAGCTTTGAGCGAAGTGAGCGCGACTTCGCGATCGCCGCCCTCGTAGGCCCGCCCGCGGCCGGACAAGAGATCGGGATCGTCCGGCAAATGCTTCAGTCCCTCCTCATATGCTTTCGCGGCGAGGGCAAAATCGTGTTTCTGCAACGCGAGCTCGCCGCGCGCGAGATAGACATCGCGCAATTTCGGCTCCGCCTTCTGTGCAGTCGCGAAAACTTTCTCGAGCACATCCTTCGGGTCGGCCGTGAGCAGCAATGCGGCCCGGCCAAAAATCACGAGATCGGCCGGCGCGCGATACATCCAAGGGCTGTCGCGCACCATCCGCCGAACCTCTTCGGGGCGTTCGGCCGCTTCTTCCGGCCGACCATTCGCGTAGGCCACTTCGCGCGCGAGCCAGCGCAAGCGGATGCTGCGCGCATCGCGCCCGAGCGCCTCTTTCATCGCCTTGTCGGCATCGGCATTACGGCCGACCGCAAGCAGTGACTGCACGAGCAAGAGCGACCATTCGGTATTTGCGGGCGTATCGCGCAGCTCACCGGTCGCCTGTTTGATGACTGCGGCATAATTGCCCGCGAGCAGCCCCTTCTGCACTTCGGCCGGATTGGCCGCCCATGCCACACCCGCCAGCGCCAGGAAAACCAGGGTCCGGCGAAGCCCATATCCCTGCGTTCCCAGCCGATGGTCCGGACCCGCGCACGGGACGTGAGCTTTCCGGATTTGGATCATGCGTGCGGGTGGTCCGTAGGGGAATGAAACATGCGAGCAGTGCCTAGCTGGGGGAAGAGACGCATGGCACGAGAAAGAGTGATGCGTGGCGCACGGCATTTCTCAAGCCCCACGGTGAAAGTTTTATCGATTAACTTCGAAGCCCTCATTTCCACCCGCGATCCGTCAGCTCAGTCACCGCGCCCTCGCCCGCGCGACTTCAAACCGCTGACCTACGGCCACGCGAAACGCACCTGGGGCCTTGAATTCTGCGAGGCACCAGCCCATAGACAATTCAGGAAAAAGCCGTCGCCGCTGACTGCCGCTGCCGACGCGCAGCGAGCAGGCCGTGTTTCGGCGCGAAAAATAACGCCATGAGAAAAATCGCCGCCTGCAGCAACACGATGCAGGCACCCGTCGAGGCGTTGAGAAAGAAGCTGACATACACGCCCACCACCGCGGAACCCACCGCACTGCTCGTCGCGATCACCATCATGACGTTGAAGCGGTCCGTCAGCAGATAACCGATACAACCCGGCGTCACGAGCATCGCAATCACGAGGATGATGCCGACCGCCTTGAGCGAGACCACGATCGTTACGGCAAGAAGCGAAAGCAGCAGGTAATAGAGCACGCCCGTGCGCAGCCCGATCGTCCGCGCGTGGCCGGAGTCGAAACAATACAGCAAGAGGTCGCGTCTCAGCGCCAGGATGACCGCCAACGCGATCCCCGCCACAATCAAAGTGTCCCGCAAATCACCCGGCGCGAGCCCCAGGATGTTGCCAAACAAGATATGGTCCAGGTGCAGATCGCTCGGCACCTTCGTGAAAAGCACGAGCCCGAACGCAAAAAGTCCCGTGAAGACCACGCCCATCACCGTATCCTCTTTTACGCGACTGTGCGCTTTGATGAACCCCGTTATCACCGCGCAGAATAGTCCCGATGCAAAAGCTCCCAGCGCCAGCGGGGCCCCGATCGCGTAGGCGATCACGATGCCCGGCAATACCGCGTGTGAGATCGCGTCGCCCATCAGCGACCAGCCCTTCAATACCAGATAACACGAGAGGACCGCGCAGATCGCGCCCACCGCCACGCCCACGATCATGGCATCGACCATGAACGAAAATTGAAACGGCTCCAGCAAACGACTCATGCCGTTGCCTCCTGCGCCGCGCTTCGCCGCCGCGCCCGCGCCGCGAGCAAGCCGTGTTTCCGCCCGAAAACCAACGCCACGACAAACAACGCGCTTTGCAGCGTCACGATGCAGCCGCCCGTCGAACCGTCGAAAAAGTAACTCGCATACGCGCCAACGATCGACGTCCCCGTGCCCATCGCGACCGCGAGACCAATCATGCGCGAGAAACGGTCCGTCAGGAGATACGCCGTCGCCCCCGGCGTGACGAGCATCGCAACCACGAGGCAGGCCCCGACTGTCTGCAGTGCGGCCACCGCCGTCGCGGAGAGCAGCGTGAGCAGGGTGAAATGGAGCACCGTGGTGTTCATGCCCAGGGCGCGCGCCTGATTCGGATCAAAACAGAAGAGCAGCAAATCCCGCCACTTCAGCCCGAGGATAGTCAGCGTCACCGCCGAGATGATCAGCACCTGCACGATATCCGGATCGGATATCCCCAGGATGTTACCGAAAACGATCGAGCGCAGGTCGACCTCGCTTGGGTAAATGGAGATCAGAAACAACCCGAGCGCGAAGAACGCCGTGAAGACCACGCCGATCACCGCATCTTCGCGCAGCCTCGTCTTCGTTTTCACGAAACCCATTCCGGCCGCCGCCAGCAAGCCCGTGAAAAATGCGCCGGCGGCGAACGGCCAGCCGATGTAATACGCCACCGCCACGCCCGGCACCACCGAATGCGAGAGCGCGTCGCCCATGAGCGACCAGCCTTTCAGCGTGATGAAACACGAGAGAAACGCGCACACTCCGCCGATGACCGCGCTGACGAAGATCGCCTTCCGCATGTAGTCGTAATTCAGCGGCGTGAGGAGCGTCTCAATCATACCAACCTCCCCAAATCTTGAAATCGGGCATCGGGAATCGGGCATCTGAAATCTCCGAGCCACTCGCGCTCGCCTCACCGTTCGGGCATCGGAGATCTAAAATTTTAGATTCCAGATGCCCGATGCCCGATTCCGGAATCCCACTCCTCCTCATACGTCCTCCTCCCCTTCGGCACGTTTCTTCACCACATCTTCGCGACCACGCCGCTGGAGATATTCGACGTGCCCGCCTTTGCCGAACACCAGCGGGCGCTCGTCGTCGGTCAGCAACGTCACCGCCCGCCCGTCGTGCTTCTGCACCGTCGATTCGTCGAAACGGAAGTGGCGCAACACCCCACCGAAAGCGCGCAGCAGATTGTCCTCGGTGAACACTTCCACCGTGGGCCCCGCCGCGAGCACCGTGCGATTGACCAACACGACGTGATCGCAGAATTCGGGCACCGACCCGAGATTGTGCGTCGAGACGAGCATGATGTGCCCTTCGTCGCGTAATTCCCGCAGCAACGTGATGATCGCGCTCTCGGTCGTGACGTCCACCCCGGTGAACGGCTCGTCCAAAAGAATCACCCGCCCACGCTGCGCCAGCGCGCGCGCCAGAAACACCCGCTTGCGCTGTCCGCCCGACAACTCGCCGATCTGTCGATCGCGAAACTCCAGCATGCCCACCCGCTTCAAGCTCTCCTCCGCGATGCGTTTGTCTTCCATCCGCGGGATGCGGAGAAAATTCATGTAGCCGTAGCGGCCCATCAACACCACATCCCACACGCTCACGGGAAAACTCCAATCCACCTCTTCCGCCTGCGGCACGTAAGCGATCAGGTTTTGCTTCAGCGCTTCCCGAACCGGCCGGCCCGCCACGCGCACGGTTCCCGCGGCGGGTTGCACCAAACCCATGATCGCTTTGAACAGCGTGGATTTGCCCGACCCATTGACGCCCACCAGCGCGCAGATCGAACCTCCTGCTAGGGTAAACGACGCATCGCGCAGCGCGACGTGCCCGTTCGGGTAGCTCACTGTCACACCCTGCACCACCACGCTCAGCGCTTCGGGCGCGCGGTCAGTCATGTCCAAGAAATCCCCTTACGACGGTCTTCGCGTTATATTCCATCAGGCGCAAATACGTCGGAGCAGGGCCATTCGCCGGAGTGAGGGAGTCGACATACAGAACGCCACCGTAGCGCGCCCCTGTTTCCTTCGCAACCTGCCGGGCCGGCTTGTCGCTGACCGTGCTCTCGCTGAACACCACGGGGATCTTATTTTTCCGCACGCCATCGATCACCTTCTGCACCTGCTGCGGCGTGCCCTGCTGGTCGGCGTTCACCGCCCAGAGAAACAACTCCTTCATCCCAAAATTGCGCGCGAGATAAGGGAACGCCCCCTCGCTCGTCACCAGCCAGCGCCGGTCGGCAGGAATTTTCTCCAGTTCCTTGCGCACGGTCGCCTCGAGCGCGGCGAATTTCCCGCTGTAGGCCTTCGCATTCGCATCGTAGGTCGCGGCGTTCGCCGGATCGAGTTTCACCAGCGCCAGGCGGATATTCTCGACGTAGATCAGCGCATTCTGCGGTGACATCCAGGCGTGCGGATTCGGTTTCCCCGTGTAGGGTCCCTCTTCGATCCCCATCGGCTCGATGCCCGCCGTCAGCACGGCGCTCGGCACCTTTTTCAGGTTGCCGAAGAAGCGCTCGAACCAGCGTTCCAGATTGAGACCGTTCCACAGCACGAGATCCGCGCGCTGCGCCTTCACGATGTCCTGCGGCGTTGGCTCATAGCCATGGATTTCCGCGCCGGGTTTCGTGATCGACTCGACGATCGCCGCGTCGCCCGCGACGTTCTGCGCCATGTCCTGAATGATGGTAAACGTCGTCACGATGCGCTTCTTCGCCGCGGCGGCGTGCAACGGGACGAACGAGACGAGCAGCCACGTGGCCAAACCAAACCAGAGCCGCCGATTGAGAGAGGAGAGCAGACGCGTGTTCATAGTTTTTAGAATTAGAATTTCCGGGACAACCCAACGAAGACCGTGAGGTCCGGGGCCGTCCGCGAGATGCCGATATTCACTCCCGCATCGAGCTGCAGCGTCGCGCCGAGCTTGCGCGTCAGACCGCAATTGAAGGTCGCCACGTGCGCGCCGTCGCCCGCGGCCGAAGTAAACTCGAGAAAGCCCCCAAGGTCTTCCGCCAGGTCGCGCGCAAACGTGATCGTATTCACCCAGACCGCACGCCGCGCCGTGCCGGTGTGCACGAACTCGATCGAAGTCATCGCCGCCCCCTCCCACCCCGCTCCGATCTCATACGCGACCGGAAACGTCACCGCGCCCTCGACCTTGTCGTTCCCCAATCCGCTCGCCGCCGTCGGCAGCTTGAGGTCGAGCATCAGCCCAAACGCGTCCGCCCCGCCGTCGTTCCCCCAGAAGTTGAATTTCGTGCGCAGCGTCGTATCGCCCACGCCACGAACCGTCGTTTTCGGACCGCCGCGAAATTGCTCCGTCACGTGCAGCTGCGGCACGACGAAGATCCCCGCTTCCCAACGCGGCGTGATTCCGTAACGCAGGTTGAAGGGCGCCGCCGCCCACTCCGTCGTCTTCACGCCATCGAGCCGATTCCGCGTGTAACTCACGACATCCATTTCCAACTGGAGATGTCCGGCATCCACCGTGAACGGGCTTTCCGTCGCGTCCGGGCGATCAGTGCTCAGTTCCCGCAGCGCCCCGGCCGGACGCACCGTGTCCGCGGCCACCAGCGCGCCACTCACGACGGAGACGAGGACGAACCCCAGGGAAATCAGACGATGGGAAGCGAACATGGTCGCACCTCGCCAGACTTATTTTGATTAGTCAAAATAAATCTTTGGTTGCTTCAAACGCTTCGGTTTGTTTGCTGCGTGTATGGCGACGATAGCGGTCGAAAATTACCTCAAGCACATCCTGTTACTCTCGGATGGCAGCGACGAACTCGTCTCCATGGGCGCGCTCGCCTCCGCTGTTGCGGTCGTCCCCGGCACCGCCACCACGATGGTAAAGGCGCTGGCCGATGAGGGTCTCGTGGAACACCAGCCGCGTCACGGCGTCCGGCTCACGACCGAGGGTCGTCGCGTCGCCCTCAATGTCCTCCGCAAACACCGACTCGTGGAAACCTTCCTCGTCAACGTCCTCAAGATGGATTGGTCCAAGGTCCACGAGGAAGCGGAGCAGTTGGAACACGCGATTTCCGACGAAGTGCTCAACCGCCTCGATGCCCTCCTCGGTCACCCGCACTCCGATCCGCACGGCGATCCCATTCCCAGCGCACAGGGCAAGCTCAGCTCTCAAGTCTACGCGACGCTCGCCACCTGCATCGCCGACCGGCCTCAGCGGATTGTGCGCGTGACGGAGCAGTCGGCGGAGTTCCTCCAATTCGCCGAGCAAAACGGATTGCAGCCCGGCACGGCCCTACGCGTCACCGATCGCAACCTCACCGCTGGCCTCGTCACGTTGCGCAAGGGGAGCAGCCGCCCGATCACGCTCAGCCTCGTCGCCGCGAGCAAGATCCTCGTCGAGCCGCATAAGTAAGCTGTGCCCGCCAGGAGCGGGCCCACCGCGGTTTCCGTCCGCGAGCCGCGTATCACCAATCCCAATTCACCCGGAACACATGCGTCCAGTCGGTCGCACGGGAGTTGAGGCCCCGCTGCACTTCGTAATCAAGCTGCACGCTCTGCGTCACCTGAAACAGGGCGCCCACTCCGATTGAACCCGCCCAGTGTGAAAGTCCCGTGGACGCCGCGGACAAAGCCGCCTCGCCGTAGACGCCAAAAAACTTCGTGAGGTTGCGCTGCGCGTAGCCCGTGAGATGCCAGTGCGCGTCGTAACCGTTGTTATCGTGGTTGCGCACGTGATCCCACTGGAACATCGCGCCCGTGGTGAAGCCGGCGGCAGTTTTCATTTCCCAAGGCACGATGATGCCGCCCTCGACCGAATCGTTGCCCACCCCGCCGGTGTTGGCCGGCACTTTAACGTAGGGCAAAACCGCCAGCGCCGCACCCAGCCGTTCGTCGCGCCAGAAAGTCCACTTCGCGCGGAAAAATAAATCGCCCAGTCCCGAACGCGAGTCGCGCCTGCCGCGTAACTCATAGACCTGCCTCAAAAACAATTGGGCGCCCACCTGCAGATCGACCGAGTCCGTGAGGCCCGCCGTGACGATGGTCGAGGCCACTCCGACCGCCGAGTATTTATTGCCCGCCGCATCGGCGCGATCAAAGGAGAGGCTGAGTCCGTCGATCTCCACCCGCAGCTTGCCCGGGGCGACCGTTTGCGGCGTCTCGGTCAATTGAGCGCAAAGCCGCGCGGCGGCGAGCGTGACGAAAAGCAGGAAAACGCGGCGGACGCGCGTCGTCAGGAGGGTCATCGGCCGCGATTGAAGGCGGAGCGCGCGTCGGCGCGCGAGCAAAAAGGCCGCGCTGCCCCGCCACTCCTCCCTGCCGCGCAACCACTTCCCCCTTGCCGCCGCGGATGCCGCCTTCGCACACTCTGCGCCGATGTCGCATGCCTTCGCGCGTCTCGTCTTCATTGCCACGGCGCTCTTTTTCGCGGCGTTTTTTCTGTGGCCTGTGCTGCAGATTCTCAAAGGCGGCTTCATCGACGCCGACGGCGCACTGACCTTCGCCTATCTCCGCGCGGTGCTCGTCGATCCCCTGTATCTCAGTGGGCTGAAGAACTCGTTTCTGCTCGCCTGCGCCGCCACGACGCTGGCCCTGCTCATCGCCCTTCCCCTCGCCGTGGTCAGCGACCGGTTTGTTTTTCCCCTCAAAGGTCTCTTTAGCTCGCTCGTCCTCGTGCCGATGATCCTGCCGCCCTTCGTCGGCGCGATCGGCATCAAACAAATCTTCGGCCAATACGGCGCGCTCAACGCCCTGCTCCACCACCTCGGACTGCTCGCACCCGGCGCCACCGTCGATTGGTTCGCGGCCAACCAGTTCTGGGGCATCGCCACCGTAGAAGCGCTCGCGCTCTACCCAATCATCTACCTCAACGCCGTCGCCGCGCTCGCGAACATCGATCCCGCGATGGAAGAAGCCGCGCAAAATCTCGGCTGCACCGGCCTGCGTCGCTTCCGCAAAATCACCCTGCCGCTCATTCGCCCCGGCCTTTTCGCCGGCGGCACCATCGTCTTCATCTGGGCGTTCACCGAGTTGGGCACGCCACTCATCTTCGACTACGATCGCGTGACGAGCGTGCAGATTTACTACGGGCTGAAAGACATTGGCGCGAACCCGTTTCCCTTCGCCCTCGTCACCGTGATGCTCGTCTGCTCCGTCGGAATTTACGCGCTCAGCAAGACGCTTTTTGGCCGCTCGAGCCACGCGATGATGGCCAAGGCCACCAGCTCCGGCGGCCCGCGCACCCTTCCTCTCGGCCGCGCGTGGCTGTGCACCTCCTTGTTTGCCGGCGTCACGTTTCTCGCCGTGCTCCCGCACCTCGGCGTGGTGCTCGTCGCGTTCTCGCAGGACTGGTATGGCACGGTCCTGCCGCGCAACTTCACGCTCGGAAACTTCGAACTCGCGCTAGGCCACGACCTCACCGTCCCCGCGATCGCAAACAGCCTCCGCTTTGCGAGCATCTCCACGATCATCGACCTCATCCTGGGCATCGCCATCGCCTACGTCGTCGTCCGCTCGAAGGTCGCAGGCCGCCAGGTGCTCGACTTCCTCGCGATGCTCCCGCTCGCGGTGCCGGGGCTCGTGCTGGCATTCGGTTATCTTGCCATGGCCCAGGACGGAAAATTCTTCTCCTTCCTGAACCCCACGCGCGATCCCACCATCCTGCTCATCATCGCCTATTCGGTGCGCCGCTTGCCTTACGTTGTGCGCGCCGCTGCCGCGGGCTTTCAGCAAACAAGTGAGACGCTCGAGGAGGCCGCGCAAAATCTCGGCGCCACTCCGCTGCGTGCACTCGTGAAAATCACGCTGCCCCTGATTACCGCGAACCTAATCGCCGGTGGCCTGCTCGCGTTTGCCTTCGCGATGCTGGAGGTCAGCGACTCGCTGATCCTCGCCCAGAAACAGGCATTTTATCCGATCACGAAAGCCATCATGGAACTCTTCCAACTGCTCGGCGACGGAAAGTTCATCGCGAGCGCCCTCGGAGTCTGGGCGATGGCCTTCCTCGGCATCACGATCGCCGGTCTCAGCATAGTCCTCGGCAAAAAACTCGGCGCGATCTTCCGCGTGTAGCGCCAAGCCGGTTGTATGGTCTACTTGGTTGTCGTCTCGCTCATCTGGGCTTTCTCCTTCGGACTCGTCAAAGGCCTCGGACTGGACGGCTCGTTGCTCGCGGCGGCGCGGCTGGGGGTCGCGTTGCTCGTGCTGTTGCCGTTCCTGCGACTGCGCGGCGTCGGACTTCGCACGGGCGCGGCGCTCGTCGGAATCGGCGCGGTGCAGTTCGGTGTCATGTATCTCGCCTACAACGAGAGCTTCCGCTTCCTCGCCAGCTACGAGACGGCTCTGTTCACCCTGACGACGCCCATCTTCGTCACGCTCTTCGCTGACGCTTTGGAACGCACTGTGCGCTGGCGCGCGCTCATCGCGGCAGTGGTGGCATTCGCCGGCGCCGCTCTCGTGGTGAAAAAGGCCAGCCAGCCGCTGCTCGGCATCGCGCTCGTGCAGCTTTCCAATCTCGCCTTCGCCATCGGTCAGGTGCTCTACAAACGCCTCCGCGTCCAGGAGCCCGCCTTGCGCGACCGCGACGTTTTCGCGCTGCTATTTTTCGGCGGATTCGCAGTCGCGCTGCTCGCGGCGTGGACTCGCGGGGTGACCGTCGCGTTTACACCCAAGCAAGCCTGGGTCGTGCTCTACCTCGGGGTGCTCGCTTCGGGGGTCGGCTTCTTCCTCTGGAACGTCGGCGCGACGAAAGTCTCCTCCGGCGTCCTCGCCGTGATGAACAACGCCAAGATCCCACTCGCCGTGGCGGTCTCACTGCTATTCTTCGGCGAACGGGCGAGTGTAACGAATCTCACGGCGTTGCTGGCCAGTCTAGGCCTGATGACTTTCGCCGTGTGGCTCGCCGAAAAAAAGCAGGCATAGCCGCAGTTGACCCCAAACGAAATTTTTGAACGCGGATTTCGCTGATACTGCGGATAAAGGCAGGAATAACTCGAACCATCCGCGCCATCCGCGAAATCCGCGGTCAACTTCCTATCAGTCTTCAGCAGACGGCTACCCCTTCGTCTTATACGTCCGCGAGTGCCCGGTCGCTGGGATGCTGATCGTGTAGCTCTTTCCGTCGGGCGCGACCGACATTTTGATCAGATTCGCCGGACATTTCGCCGCGTCGGCCCCGGTCAGGTTCGCATGGTTGGCAATGAACTC